>JBEKVU010000039.1:0-16574 GCA_049513775.1 Candidatus Acidiferrum sp. | reverse complement strand
TGCCTGACGGGATTGCCCCCCGTCAAATCGGCAACATCCGGCGCGAGATTGCGTGCTTCCAGAAGTAATTTCGCGGAACTGCCTCGGACCGTCACTCGCAGCGCACGATGCTCCGCATGCGCCAGCGGCGAAGAGTCCGCCTCGAGCGCCAATTCCACAAAGGTCATCGCAAACGGGGCGCCCGTGCGCTTGCTGCAGGAAATCGCCACGGTCGTCGCGCCCGGCTCCGCTTCCGGCGGCGGCAATAAAACCAGCGACAACGGAGAAGAGGCCAAGACAAGCGCCGGTTGCCCGCCGATGCTTACTTGATTCGCGTCCGCGTCGCCGCAAAAGCCGTGGCCATAAACATCAAAGCGGTCGGAAATAGACGCCACTCGTGGCACGCTGGTGATTCCCAAGTCTGTGACCGCGGCCTCCGCCGGCGATAGCACTACGGAAGTGACCCGCCCCGCTCGCCCAGCGATGCTGCCAAAAATTACGCCCGTGGTAAGCGGCGCAACGAATAGCGCCCGGCCGGTCGCGTCCGTTTTCAGCCGATCGCCATTCGAAAATGTGACGTCCACGCCAGGGGTAAGCCTGCCGTTGACGTCCAAAACCGCCAGCGTCGCGCGCTCTCCTGAAACGATTTGCCGCGGCAAGAGCAAGATGCGAGCGCCCGTCGCCGATGGAGCGGGCGGCGGGGACACCGCTGGGCGCGGCGCCGTAGATTGCGTTGCAGGCTGCGCTTGCTGCGCCGACACTGAAGCTGGCGCGTGCAGCAAGAAAGCCCAATTGCACAGAGAAATGGTTGCCAAGAGTTCGCGCCGGACGACCCAGCGCACAAATGCCCGCTTACCCATAAGCGCCCATTGTATGTGAGACCTCCCAGCGGCACCCGGAAAAATTGCCCGCGGCAGCCTCCGTCCGCGCTGATGGCTTCTTTTCCAGCCCACCGCCGGAGCCCTAAATGTGGCTAAAGAGCCCATAGTTGTTTGGTTTCAAGGCTTCCGCACGAGCCGCGCGGTCTGCTAGCGTAAATGGAGCTATACCTGCGCAGGCAGGGGTGTCCTCCCAGCGTCCAGGAGTTCATGTGCGGATCAGAAGCGGCGGCGTAAGCGACGTAGGTCGCGTACGCACGAACAATGAAGATTGCTACCGCATTGTCCCCGAGCTGGGGCTGTTTGTGCTTTCTGACGGTATGGGCGGCGAAGCGCACGGCGAAGTAGCCAGCGCGCTGGCCGTGGAAACCGTCGTCAAGCACTGCATGGAAGGGGAGAATAATCCGGCTCTGCCGGTGTTTGGCGAAACCCAGCCAGGCTGGAGTGCAAAAACCAAGCGGCTTTCCAGCGCCGTGCATCTCGCCAACAAAAAAATCTACGAATCCGCCGCCGAGCATTCTGAACAAACCGGCATGGGCGCCACGGTGACTGCCATCTGGATTGCCGAAGACCGCCTAAGCATCGCGCACGTTGGCGATAGCCGCGCCTACGTCTTGCGCGGGGGCGCGTTGCAACAACTCACCAGCGATCACTCTCTCGTCGCCGAACAAGTTCGCCGTGGCATTTTGACCGCCGCGCAAGCCGAAGAAAGTGAGATGCAGAGCGTCTTGCTCCGCGCCTTGGGTGCCAATCCCGAAGTCGAAGTGGACACCGAGGAGCAGCCGCTCTTTCCGCGCGACGTCTTGTTGCTATGCTCTGACGGATTGACGCGCATGGTCACCGAACCGGAAATCGCCGGCACGCTGCAATCCGACCCTGATCCCGGCAAGTCCGCCGAAAAATTGGTAGCGCTGGCCAACGAGAATGGCGTCCTGGCTCTTTGGCGGAAAACAAAAGTCATCGAACGGCACCGGTACCGCAGGAGGAAAGTAATGGCGAAGCTTAGCCTGATGTTTGAGGAAAAACTGGTGAAGGAAGTCCCAGTCGGCAGCCGGGCCGTTAGCATCGGCCGCTCGCCGGACAACGATCTCCCCGTAGATAATTTGGCCGTATCCAACTATCATGCCCGCGTGTATTTTGAAGCTGGCAAACTTGTGGTCGAGGATCTGGACAGCTTGAACGGCACCTTCGTCAACGACATGCGCGTCGAGCGCGCCACCCTGCACGACGGCGATTCCATCTGGATCGGCAAACACCACATCAAAGTCGATTCGCGCGGCGACGCTCCCGTGCCCTGGGATTCCGGACGCAAGGCCAACGCCCCGCGCATAAACGAAACCATGGTGCTGGACACCAAAGTTCGCCGCGACATGCTACAGCAAGCCGCCGCCATGGGCGAGCGTACGCAATTCGCCGCCGGCCGCCTGAAAGTTCCCACGATCATCGTGCTCAGCGGCAAAACCGATCAGAAAGAATATGCGCTGGCAAACAAGCTTACGGTCATCGGCAAATCCAATCTGGCCACCGTCCGCATCAAGGGCTGGTTCAAACCCGCCATGGCCGCGCAAATCAATCAGCGCGACGACGGCTATTACCTGGTGGCCGGCGACAAAATCCCCAGTATCAACGGCGCACCGATCGCGGGTCCCGTCCGCCTCAACGATGGCGACCTTCTCGAAATCTGTGGCGTGCGCTTAAATTTTATCTTTCGTGAGTAGCTCTTCCGAGCGATGCCCGCCCCACCAAAGAAAAACCGGCTCGCGCACCTGCTTACCTCTTTCTACGAGTTATTCGGCACTTGGTGGAGACATCGCGTCTCCTTCCTCATCAGCCTGATCATCACGCTGGGCGCACTCACACTTTATTACTTCACCTTTTTCGGCGCTCGTCCCACGCCTATCCTCGACTTCCTGACGCGCTTCGAGTACGACTCCCTGGACTACCGTTTCCGTTATCGTCCGCAAAGTGCCACGCCCGTTGATCCCGTCATCGTTATCATCGACATCGACCAGCACTCCCAAGAAGTCTTAGGCCGCTGGCCGTTTTCCCGCATCAATTTCGCAAAACTGCTGGACAATCTTCACGACGACGGTGCCACGGTCGCCGCCTTCGATATCACCTTTGGCAAGCCGGAAGCCAGCGCGGCCTCCGTTCAAGCATTCGAGAACGCCCTCAAGTCCCGCAGGAAACACCTCGAAGAGGTCGATCCACAATTCGTCAAGGAACTCGAACGGCTGGCCGACGACGCCGACGCCGATCAACAATTCGCCGCCTCCATTAAGAGGTTCGGCAGAGTGGTTTTGGGCAACTATTTTCTCTATACCGAAGCCGACCTCCGCGACCTTGACAACACAGTGCTCGCGACCTACGCGCAACAGCTGAGCTTTTTTTCTTTTCCCCAAACCGAAGTAATCAAAAGCCGTGCCGCCTACGGTAAACAAGACCGCGTCAACCTGATCGCCAAATTCCACTCTGCCGACCTGGTCCCCAAAGGCTCGCAAGCCAATCTGGACCTCTTCACCAACGCCTTGTACGGTTCACCTTCTGCCGGGGTCGGCTTCTTTAACGTTCCCCCGGACATCGACGACGTCGTTCGCACCACCACCATGACCCTGCCCTATGGCTTTCCGCCGGACAGCGGTGATGTCGATTTTTACGGCTCGCTCGACGTCATGTCCGTCCGCGCCTACCTCGGGGTTCGCGACGATCTGTTACTCACCTACGGCCAGAACGGCGTCAAGGATCTTCAGTTCGGCCACCAGCTCACCGTAGTTCCAAACGACATCGGCCAGGCGCTCATCAACTATCACGGCCCCGCCTACACCTACCCGCACTATTCCATGGCTGACGTCGTTCAGGGAAAAGTCCCTGCCGAAAAATTCCGCGGCAAAATTGTCTTGATCGGCGCCACCGCCACCGGCATCGGCGACGTCAAATCCACGCCATACAGCGATACCTCTTACCCTGGAATTGAGATCCACGCCAACGTCATCGACAATTTGCTACACGGGAATTTTCTAAAACGCGGCGCCAAACAGCAACTATTGGACGCCATAATTATCCTGTGCCTCGGCCTGCCACTCGGCATTTTCATGGCGTTAGCTCCACCGCGCTTCATGTGGTTGGGCCTCGGCGTTCTCGGTCCGCTTCTCTGGGTCGACTATCAGGCCTTCCTCCACGGCTGGTGGCTCAACTTCAGCATCCCCGCCATTACCATCGCCTCCAACGTACTGCTCGTTTCCCTCTACCGCGCCCTGGTCGAAGAAAAAGAAAAGCGCAAAGTCCGCAGCGCCTTCGGCCAATACCTCAGCCCCGAAGTCATCCGCCGCCTGCTCCTCAATCCTCAACTCGTCGAACCACGCCGCACCGAAATCAGCGTCATGTTCAGCGACATCCGCGGCTTCACCACCATCTCCGAGCAGCTCGACGCGCAGGAGCTCGCCGGCTTCCTCAACGAATATCTCTCTGACATGACCAAGCTCGTGTTCAAATATTCCGGCACCCTCGACAAGTACATCGGCGACGCGGTGATGGCCTTCTGGGGCGCCCCATTTGAAGTCGAAGCCCACGCGGTGAAATCCTGCGAAAGCGCCCTGGAAATGATGCAGCGCGTGCATGAAATGCAGCAAAAATGGCTGGCCGAAGGCCGCCCGCATCTGGACATCGGCATCGGCATCAACACGGGCGGCGCCAGCGTCGGCAACATGGGCTCATCGCTCCGCTACGGCTATACCGCGCTCGGCGACACCGTCAATCTCTCCTCCCGTCTTGAAGGCCTCAACAAAGACTACGGCACCCACATTATCGTCAACGAAACCACCTTCTCCGGCGCAGCCACTGCGGGATTTCTCTTCCGCGAGCTGGATGTGATCCGCGTGAAAGGCAAACTACAGCCCGTCACCATCTACGAACTCGTCGGCCGCGCCGGCCAACCCACCGAGTACGGCCCACCCGAAGATTCCCTAGCCCGCGTCCAAGACTTCCGCGCCGCCCGCGAGCTCTACCGTCAACGCCAATGGGAAGCAGCGCAAAGAGCCTTCCAGGCGATTCTGGACAAATGGGATGGCGACGGCCCCTCCCGCGCCTATTGGAAGCGCTGCCAGGAGTACCTCTTCGACGAACCACCCTCCGGCTGGGATGGCGTTTTCACCATGACTCACAAATAGGATGACCGACAAATAAGTCCTCCCAAATCCGCACTTGCGATCATCGACTTACAAAAGTAAGTCGTGGTAACGGGCGAACCATCGCCGGCCTCTCAACTTCAGTGCATAGACCAGCCATACCATTCCGGGCAGCCGCGTACCAACTGCCAATATGTCGGCATCCAACCCGATGTCGTCTGGCTCTGTGGGAAACTGCAGACTCTCACAAACTACTGTAAATAATTGACTTAACTACATCGATGTGTGACGCCTTATTGGCACTAGGTTTGCACTCTCGCCGAATGTACGTTTGTGGCTGACGAGTGGCCGGGCTGGCGTGAAGCACGTGCCGTACCCGAAGGAATGCGCTGGCGAATCTAACAGACGAAAACCTTTAGTACACAGGTTCACCAGGTACGTCTACAATTTCAAGGGATTTGGCGGCGTCGCGGAACTCGCTCTGTCAGCGTTCGCTCGGGCCGAGCCGAAGGCCCAAGGAAGAACTCACTCTAAATGTGGATTGTCCGATTAGCGCTTAGCCGGCCATACACCTTTGTAGTCATGGCCTTGGTAATCATCCTCCTCACCCCAGTGGTCCTGCTGCGCACCCCCACCGACATCTTCCCGGACATCAACATCCCCGTCATCAGCCTCGTCTGGAACTACACCGGCCTTGAGCCGACCGACATGGAAGGGCGCATCACCTCGAACTCCGAGCGCGCTGTCACCACCCTCGTCAACGACGTCGAGCACATCGAATCGCAATCTATCAACGGCATTGCCGTAGTCAAAATCTTTTTCCAGCCCAAAGCCAACCTGCAGTCGGCATTGGCGCAAACCACCGCCATCGTCCAGACCATCCTCCGCCAACTCCCTCCGGGCACCACACCGCCCTTGGTTGTCGTCTACTCCGCCTCCACGGTCCCGGTCATTCAGATCGGTCTGACCAGCGACAGCCTGAGCGAGCAGCAGCTCTTCGACTTCGGCAACAATTTCATCCGCACGCAACTCGCTACCGTGCAGGGCGCCGCGCTTCCCTTCCCGTACGGCGGCAAGCAGCGCCAGATCAGTGTTGACCTAGACACCCAGGCGCTCCAATCCAAGGGTCTTTCCCCCAACGACATCGTCAACGCCATCGCCGCACAAAACCTCATCCTGCCCACCGGCACCGTCAAAATGGGCACCATCGAATACCTCGTCGAGATGAATGGCGCCCCGCAAACCGTCCAGGAACTCAACAATCTCCCCATCAAGACCATCAACGGCGCCACCATCTACATGCGCGAGGTCGCCCACATTCGCGACGGCTTTTCCCCGCAAACCAACATCGTCCGCGCCAACGGCCAGCGCGGCGTGCTCATGAGCACCTACAAGAGCGGCTCCGCCTCCACGCTGGACATCGTCAGTCGCGTCAAGCAATCCCTGAACGATTACCAGTCTTCGCTTCCCGAAGGCCTGCACCTCACCATGTTCTTCGATCAGTCCCTCTTCGTCCGCGCCTCCATCAAGGGCGTCCTTCGCGAAGCGCTTATCGCCGCCGTTCTCACCGCCATCATGATCCTGATCTTCCTCGGCAACTGGAAGAGCACCATCATCATCGCCATCTCCATCCCGCTCTCCATTTTGGTCAGCATTTTGCTCCTCAGCGCGCTCGGCGAAACCATCAACATCATGACCCTCGGCGGCCTCGCCCTGGCCGTGGGCATTCTCGTCGACGACGCCACCGTCGAAATCGAAAACATCAACCGTAACCTCGCCATGGGTAAGGAAACCGTTCAGGCTATTCTCGACGGCGCGCAGCAGATCGCAGCTCCCGCCTTCGTTTCCACCATCTGCATCTGCATCGTGTTCATCCCGATGTTCTTTCTATCCGGTGTCGCCAAATTCCTCTTTGTGCCCCTGGCCGAAGCCGTCATCTTCGCCATGCTCGCCTCTTATATGTGGTCCCGCACCATCGTCCCTACCATGGCCATGTACCTTCTGAGCGCCGACGATGAGTACGATCCGCAAAAGCACAAAGGCGAGAAGATGGGCTTTTTCCGCCGTCTGCAACAAACCTTCGAACACGCCTTCGAGCGCTTTCGCGAAGGCTATCGCAACGCCCTAAACGCCGCGCTCGCCAGCTCCGGAATTTTCGCCGCTTGCTTCCTGGCCTTCTGCATTCTCAGCGCTGGTTTGATTTTCGTCCTGGGCCGCGACTTCTTCCCCAAGGTGGACGCCGGCCAGATCCGCCTGCACTTCCGGGCGCGCACCGGTCTGCGCATTGAAGAAACCGCCCGCCTCGCCGACCAGGTCGACGCGGCCATTCGCGATACCATTCCCAAAAACGAGCTTGAGACCATCCTCGACAACATCGGCGTTCCTTACAGCGGTCTCAACCTGAGCTACAGCAACGCAGGCACCTTCGGTACCTCCGACGCCGAGATTCTCGTGCAGCTTAAGGAAGAACGCAGCAAATCGACCTTCGCGTACGTCAAGGATCTCCGCGAAAAGCTTCCTAGCGAATTTCCCGGCGTGCAGTTCTTCTTTCAGCCCGCGGACATCGTCACGCAAATTCTCAATTTCGGCGTTCCTGCCCCCATCGACATACAGGTCACCGGCGCCAACCAGCAGGCCAATTACATCATTGCGCAGAAGCTTTCCAATCAGATCCGCCAAATTCCCGGCGCGGTTGACGTGCACGTTCAGCAGGCCTTCGACGATCCGACGCTGCGCCTGAATGTCGATCGCACCCGCGCGCAATCCGTCGGTTTGCAGGCGCGCGACGTTGCCCAAAACGTTCTCGTCGCTCTGAGCAACAGCTTTCAGACCTCGCCCGCCTTCTGGCTCGATCCGAAAAATGGCGTCAGCTACAACGTCGCCGTCCAAACCCCGCAATATCGCGTGGACAGCATGCAAACCTTAGAAAATCTTCCCGTGGGCGTCCAGGGGGCCGCGCCGCAGATTCTTGGCAACATGGTCGACACCGTCTCCACCACCCGCCCCGCGGTGATCTCCCACTACAACGTGCAGCCCATGATCAACGTCTACGCCTCGGTCGACGGCCGCGATCTCGGAGCTGTTTCCGACGAGGTCATCAAGCGTGTGAAAGCTATGCAGCCGCAGCTTGCCAAAGGCAGCCACATCGTCATTCGCGGCCAGGTACTTACCATGCGGGACTCCTTTACCGGCCTGGCATTTGGTTTGGTTGGCGCCATCATGCTGGTCTACTTGCTCATCGTCGTCAACTTCCAGTCTTGGCTCGATCCCTTTATCATCATCACCGCGCTTCCCGGCGCGCTCGCTGGCATCTGCTGGATTCTGCTCATCACCCACACCACGTTGAACGTGCCCTCGCTCACCGGAGCCATCATGGCCGTCGGCGTCGCCACTTCCAACAGCATCTTGATGGTTTCGTTTGCCAGGGAGCAGCTGGACGAAGGCAAGAATGCCCACGACGCAGCGCTAGAAGCCGGTTTCGTTCGCGTGCGTCCCGTAGTCATGACCGCGCTGGCCATGATCATCGGCATGATTCCCATGGCCATCGGCCTCGGCGAAGGCGGCGAGCAAAACGCCCCACTCGGCCGCGCCGTCATCGGCGGCCTGCTCTTCGCCACCTTCGCCACCCTCTTTTTTGTCCCGGTCGTCTTCTCCATGATTCACGGCCGGCGCC
Organism: Candidatus Acidiferrum sp.; assembly: GCA_049513775.1. Taxonomy (GTDB): domain Bacteria; phylum Acidobacteriota; class Terriglobia; order Acidiferrales; family UBA7541; genus Acidiferrum. Next base: position 7,920 of record JBEKVU010000039.1, on the reverse strand, counting down.
AGCGCGGCAAAGACCAGGGTGGGGACCAAAATGGCGGTACCGATAGCTCCGGCGAGCGGGCACCATCGCCCGCCTAGGTCCGTTTTTGTGGTTTTTGCGTTGTCTTTTGTAGTGGCGGGTCCTTAGACCCGCAGGTTTTGCCAAGGTTCAGTCTTGAGCGGACCCAGATGAATCTTAACGACGATCGCGATCGTCCAAAACGGAGTGAACTCTGATGTCTGAGCAATCCCACAACCCAACCCACGACGGTCACCCGCCGAAGAAGAGCCCGATCTTTCTTCTCATGGTCATCGTCGCCGTCATCCTCGTCGTGGTCGGCGCCATCACCCTGTTCCAGCGCCGCTCCCAATTCAACGCCTTGGCCAAGGAGACCGACACTCTTGCCATCCCCACGGTCTCGATCACTCATCCCACCGTTGAGGAATCTTCCGAAGACTTGGTCTTGCCTGGCACCATGCAGGCATACATCGAAAGCCCCATCTATGCCCGGACCAACGGTTATTTGAAGAAATGGTATTTCGACATCGGCGCCAAGGTTCCCAAGGGCGCTCTGCTCGCGGAAATCGACACCCCGGAAGTCGATCAACAACTCTCCGCCGCTCGCGCGGACCTAAACACCGCAAAAGCCAACACGGATCTCTCGCAAACCACCGCCACGCGCTACGATGGCTTGCTGCACACCGATTCCGTCTCCAAGCAGGAAGTCGATAATGCCAACGGCGACCTTGCCGCCAAGCGTGCCACGCAAAACTCCTCGGAAGCCAACGTCCGCCGCCTGGAGGACCTCGAATCCTTCAAACGAATTTACGCACCCTTTAACGGCATCATCACGCGCCGCAATGTGGACATCGGCAACCTCATCAACGCCGGAAACGGTGGCGCGGCGCAACAGTTGTTTTTCCTGGCGCAGATCGATCCGATTCGCGTCTATGTCAACGTTCCCGAACTCTACGCACCCAGCGTCCATCAGGGGCTCGGCGCCTATCTTGCGCTCAACCAATATCCTGGCCGCCATTTCGAAGGCAAGGTTGTACGCACCGCCAATGCCATCGATCAAGCCAGCCGCACGCTCCTGACGGAAATTGATGTTCCCAACAAATCCGGCGAGCTTCTCCCCGGCGGCTATTCCGAAGCGCACCTCGAACTCAAAGTAAACGGTGCGCGGCTTCAGGTTCCCGTCAACGCCTTGTTGTTCCGCGCCGAAGGTTTGCGCGCCGTTTCCGTCGACGCCAGTCACACCACGCACCTTCGCCCAATTCAGATCGGCCGCGACTTTGGCACCACTCTTGAAGTCATTCAAGGTCTGAACGCCGACGATTGGATCGTCGTCAATCCCGCCGATTCCCTGGACGAAGGCGTTCACGTCAACGTCAAGCCACTGCCGCAAAGCAATCAGCCGGTGCGTGCCGGTGCGCCTTCCACCAATTCCAATTCGCCGCAACCCACGAGCGGCACCGCAGCCAACAACGCTAGTGGCAAGAGCGGCCCTAGTGACTCTGGCCAGGGTGGTACCGGCAAGAACGATAAGAAGTCGGGAAAGAAAGGCAAATCGCAAGACCGCGTGATCCCGAAACAGCAATGACCACTCGCCATCTAAAACTCTGCTTACCGATCGCTGCGGTAATCGCTGGCCTGCTTCTGTCCGCCGGCTGCACCGTTGGCCCGAACTACCATCGTCCCGCCGCCGAAGTTCCCGCGAAGTGGGACATTACTCCTCCTTGGCGCGAAGGCACGCCCATGGACAATCTGCCCAAGGGCGCATGGTGGAGCGTATATCAGGACGCGGAACTCGACGGACTCGAACAGCAAGCCCTCGACGCCAACCAAACTTTGAAAGTGGCCGTCGCGCACCTTGAGCAAGCTCGCGCCACCGCCGCCATTCAAGTCGCCACTAATTTCCCGACTTTCGGCCTCGTGCCCAGTTCGACCCAACCGAGCGCCGAACGTAACCGGCTCAGCGGAGGCCGTCCTACCACCTCGCCCAACATCAGCAGCAAAGCGTTTACAGAGAACACCTACACCATTCCGTTTGCCGTCAACTACGAAGTCGATCTCTTCGGACAGCGCCGCCGCAGTATTGAATCCGCGCAAGCCGCTTACCAAGCCAACGCCGCGGACCTCGAAAATGTTCGCCTGGTCATTACCGCGGAGCTTGCCGGAGATTTGTTCACGCTTCGCCAGCAGGACACGGAAATCGGCATCCTCAATCGCACTGTGGACGCTCTCGAAAAAGGCTTGGAACTGGTGCAATCGCGCCACGATGGCGGTATCGCTTCCGGCTTGGACGTCGCGGAAGAAGAAACTTTTCTGGACACCGCGCGCACGCAAGCCATTCTCTTGCAGCAGCAGCGCAAACAATCCGAAGACGCCATCGCCGTGCTCATCGGCAAGCCCGCGCCGGATTTTCACCTTGCGGCCAAGGAGATCGAATCGTCTCCTCCGGATATCGCTCTGGGTTTACCGTCGGATTTGCTGGAGCGCCGGCCCGACGTTGCGGAAGCCGAGCGCCAAATGGCTTCCACCAACGCACAGATTGGCGTGGCCAAGGCCGCCTACTATCCTTCGCTGAATTTGTTTGGCGGCACTGGATTTCAAACCGCCAACGTCGCCAACCTGATCACTGGCCCGAGCATTTTTTGGGCCTTGGGCGCCAATATCGCCGAACCCATTTTCACCGGAGGCACGCGACGCGCCCAGCTGCAATACGCCCGCGCAGGGTACGACGCCAGCGTCGCCAACTATCGCGCCACCGTCCTCAACGCTTTTCGCGAAGTACAAGATAGCGTCGCCGGCCTCTCCGTCCTCGAGCAGGCTCAGCAAGCGCAGCAAGCCGCCGTCGATTCCGCGCGCAACACCCTGGACATTTCCATCAATCGCTACAAAGGCGGCCTGGTAAGTTATCTCGACGTCGTCACCGCGCAGCAAACTCTGCTCAACAACGAGCAGCAACTCGCCACCATTCGAGGCCAGCGTTTGGTCACCAGCGTCCTTCTCGTAAAAGCCCTCGGCGGCGGCTGGGATTCCGCCAGCCTCTCCGCCGTGCACGTAAAAACCCAACTGAAAGATATCGTCGCGCCGTAGCACCGAAAACGGTTTCCGCGCGTAAATGACCGTGCAGTTGTCTCGGACAAAAAAAGGCGTCCGCCGAGACGACGGACGCCTTCTGAAACCACTCAAACCAAGACGAGAAACAAAACAAGAAACTACTTGCCCAAGCGGCGTTTGGCTTTCTTCACAGTTTTGCGCGTGACCTTCTTCGCTTTTTTCGCGGTTTTTTTCGCGGCTTTCTTGGCTTTCTTCGCGCTGGAAGCGATCTTTTTGGCGCTCGCGGAGACTTTCTTCGCTCCCGCGGAAACTTTCTTTGCGACCTTGCGCGTAATTGCTTCGGCGTTGCGTCGCGCCTCCTTCGCGCCCTTGACCACTTTTCGCTGCGTCGCCGGGCTTGGCGTCAGCGCTTCTTTTGCGGCGTTGGCTTTTGCCGCAATAGTCCCCAGCGTCGAGCCAATCGATTCGGCGACGGAGGTCAATACTTCTTCAAACTGTTCGGGCTTGGCATCGGCAGGCGTCATTACTCTAGGCTCCTTGTCAGTCGATCAAGTGTGGACAACCAGTCGGGTAAATATATCTCACAGTACAACGTTAAATGCGAACACAGAGGCCCGAACCATCTACCGCCGCCAACCGCGTTGTAAGTACCAGCGGAAGACCTGCGACGTGGCAATTCAAAATACTCTCACCCCTGCCAGTAGCGCAAGCGGCGTCGGTAGTTTCAGCCAGGCGCGGCCGCCAACCTGACGGCTCGCCAAAACTAATTGCGCGAGCCAACCGCGATGAGCACCACGCCACCCACCAGCGCCAGTCCGCCAACGATCGGCGGCAGAGGCACCGTCTCGCGCGTGTCTTTGGTCGCGTGAATCGGGCCGAGGTCCACAACCTTTTCTCGCTTCGTGTAGGTGAAGCCTTGATACGCCAAGGCGAAAATTCCCAGAATCACGAGAACGATACCGATCAGAGTTGCTGATTTCATTTTATGCGGCTCCTTCTGGCCACCTTTTGTATGTGGCGGCTATATCGCTCTGCGGCCCTGAATGACACGGATCAGAATCACGATGATCGCCACAACCAGCAGAATGTGGATGAATCCGCCCAAAGTAAACGATGTAACCAGGCCTAGCAGCCACAGAATCAACAAAATAACCGCAAGCGTCCAGAGTAAATCCATGATGGGCTCCTTTTCCTTTTCAGAGAAGTCGGCAGCGGAATCGTGCCGGTGTTTCTGCGACCCTTATGATCGCGAAAAGATTACGCCCTGTCGTTCTATACCGCCCATCGGGCGAAGCGTGTACTTCGCTGCGTAGTTCGCGGTAGGGTTTGGCGCAATTGCCCACCACCAGGCCGGGACTAAGGCCCGGCCGCTACAACGGCTCGCCCGCTTAGGCGTCGCCGGTCATGACGAACGCTGGCTTGCCTTCGAGATGCTCGAATTTCGGGGCTAGCCGGTCGGTGTTGTAGTATTCGGCGACGTTGACCACCTTTTTGGTTGCGGTGATCGTTTCGATCGGAACGTTGCCGTAGAGGCCGTTTTTCAGCACCACCAGCCGGCCAGAAATTTTTTGCAGCAGCAGATCCAGCGCCATGTTTCCGTAAATCATCGGCGCAATGGCGTCCATGGCGTCCGGAGCGCCGCAACGCACGAAGTAGCCGAGTTTCTGATTTACGATGTCGATCTTTTTGCCGTTGTTGAACTTCGCGGAGAGTTCTTTCACTTTTTCCGAGACCAGATCGCCGATCCCGCCTAGTTTCTTGTGGCCAAAGGCGTCCGCGGCTTCGCCTTCAAACACCATGTCGCCGCCCTCGAACACCGCGCCCTCGGAGACCAGCACCGTGGAATAGCGGCTGGAATTGTTGCGCCGGTCCGCGACCATTAGTTCGGTGAGATGTTCGATATTGAATTTGAATTCGGGAATCACGCAGCGTTCGGCGGAACCGGCCATGGTCGGCACCATGGCGGTGAAACCCGCGTAGCGGCCAAACACTTCCAGCACCATGAAGCGTTCGTGCGAGCCGGCGGAAGTTCGCAAGTTATTCACCAGTTCGATGGTGCGATTCACGCAGGTGCTGAAGCCGATGCAGTAGTCCGTGCCCGGGACGTCGTTGTCCATGGTCTTCGGGATGCACACGACCTTGAAGCCTTCTTTGTGCAAGCGGACGCCGTAGCTGAGCGTGTCATCTCCGCCGATGGGCACGAGATAGTCGACGCCGAGCCACGCAAGATTCTTCAAAACTTCCGGCGTGAGATCGTTTTTCTCCGCGTTGTACGCGCCTTGATGATGCCGCGGTACGCTGGACCTGCTGACGCGGCTCGGATTGGTGCGCGAAGAGTGCAGAAACGTTCCGCCGGTGCGGCCGGCGCGTTCCACCACTTCTTTGGTGAGAATCTGGAAATTGTCGGAGTTGTCGTAATCCTTTTCGCGAACCATTTCGACGAGACCAGCCCAGCCGCGGCGAAAACCGATCACTTGATAGCCTTGCTGCAGCGCGCGCCGCGTGACGCCGCGAATCGCCGGGTTTAAGCCCGGCACATCGCCGCCGCCGGTGAGAATTCCGATTACGCCCTTCTTGGTGTTGATGTTCGCCATGTGCTGTTTGCCTCGCTGGTGTAAATGCAACCAACAATTATCCACGGGCCGCGCGGGTTTAGAAAGTGAATCTCGAACTGCCGTGCGTCCTCATTTCGTCCTGCCACAAGAGCCGCTACAGCGTAATTTTCGTGCCGAGGACCTCCAAAAATTGTGCGAGCCACACGGGGTGCGCCGGCCACGCGGGGCCGCTGACGAGGTTGCCGTCGGTAAGCGCGTCGGTGACGGCGAGCGAGACGAAGGTTCCGCCGGCGGCGGTGACTTCCGGGCCGACGGCCGGATAAGCGTTGCATTTTTTTCCAGTGAGCACGCCTGCAGCAGCCAGGATTTGCGGGCCGTGACAGAGCGCCGCGATGGGTTTCTTGGCGCTGGAGAAATGCCGGACGATTTCCAGCACGCGCGGATTGAGCCGCAGATACTCGGGCGCGCGCCCTCCGGGAATGACCAGCGCGTCATACTCTTCCGTCTTGACCTGATCGAAATCGGCGTTGAGTGCAAAATTGTGGCCGCGCTTTTCCGAGTACGTCTGATCGCCCTCAAAGTCGTGAATAGCGGTGCGCACGCTGTCGCCCGCCTTTTTGCCGGGGCAAACCGCGTGGACGGCGTGTCCCACCATGAGCAGCGCCTGGAACGGCACCATCACTTCGTAGTCTTCGACGTAATCGCCAACGAGCATCAAGAGGTTTTTCTTAGCCATGGGCACCCTCCAAATACAAAAAGCCTACCAGACAAACGAGTTGGTTGGAGATAGCAGGCTGCCCACCCCCGGAGTATTTGCGAAACAATATCATTCTAAAGGGATTAAACCGAGCCTTGGCGAAACAGCGTAATTCCGTGGGAGTTAGAGCGGGAATTGCAAAACTGTTGGTTGTAGATGCTACCCCAACCCCGGGATGTTTCTTGGCCAAAGAGTCCGCAACACGCGGAAAATGCTAGAGATAGAAGGAATTGCAAATTGAAAAGAGTGCGCAAGGGATTGAAACCCAAGGATCGCATTTTGAACTGTGTGGCGACGCGGCGTGGGCGCGCTCATGGAGCGACGTGACATGGCTCAGCGTGGCACGCCTTAGTTACTTATCACTTTTGTTACTGTAGAGTACTGCATTCGAATGTCGCAATGATAGTACTTTCAAGCGGGCGAAGAAGAAGTGCTTCGGATCGGAGACGAGCACGCAGCCAGGATTGCTGGAGCACCCGGCCGAGGCGTTTTCTTATTTTCGGAATGAAGGCGTTCCGACGGTGATTTGCGAAGAAAAGCACATGGGATCGCGCGCGGTGGTGATTTTGTGCCGTGACAGCGAGGTCGGGGCATACCCATTTCAGCCGCGATCACGGCTGGCATATGGAGATGCTTACCGCGCTGTGCGCTGCCGAGCCACGTTTGCTGCTCGAGACGAAGCATCGCACGGTTGATTTAGTGGACGCGACGAGCCAGGACGCGGCCATCGCGTGGTGGACGTCGCATACGGAGCGTGGAGGCGAAGGGATGGTGGTAAAGCCGCTGGCGTTTGTGCAACGCGGACGCAAGGGATTTGTGCAACCTGGAGTGAAATGCCGGGGGCGCGAGTATCTGCGCATTATCTATGGCCCCGAATATACGTTGGCGGAAAATTTAGAGCGCTTGCGCTCGCGCAATGTGGGGCGGAAACGCTCGTTGGCGATGCGCGAATTTGCGCTGGGGGTCGAAGCGCTGGAGCGATTCATCCGGAAAGAGCCGCTGCGACGAGTGCATGAGTGCGTGTTTGGGGTGTTGGCTATGGAGACGGAGCCGGTGGATCCGAGACTGTGAGTGAGCGGTCTTGGGGTTGGCGTTGACATGGAGCCAGGACACGGCTAGGTTCGGACGGCTTGGGCGGCGGGACTTCGGTGGCGGTGAAGCGGGACAAGGCTGCACAGACTGAAGTCTATGCCACGAAATCTGGTGGTTGCTGCGGGTTAGAAGCATACAAAATAAATTCTGTGCCACTGAGGGGAGCGCTTTCACAGCTTGCCGGTGGCAAGAACGGCGAGTAGATTTTCGTCTGCGGCTATATTTCTGGATATGTCCTCACAAGCATGGTTCATCACATGCCGCCACGTATCGAGCGCGGTTCGAGATTCACCTCGATAGCCCTTCGAGTAGATGAATTTGCCTGCCGCGTCCGTGACCGTCACAGTTGCCGAGACGTCAATCCCCGGCTCCTTTATCACTGCAGGGTGAGTCGTCACCTCAAGCAATTCGACAGAGACAAGACAACACCCCGCTTCGACTTCCGCTACTGTTTTGGCACCTTTCGCGTTC
>JBEKVU010000038.1:0-14995 GCA_049513775.1 Candidatus Acidiferrum sp. | reverse complement strand
CCCGCCAGCTGCCCATCCCGTTTCGCAGGTGATACTCAATACCGCATCCGCCGGTTTTCTGCTCGCAGCAGCAACCAAAAGCACAAGCCTTGACTAGACTACCGGTATCTGCGGCGTGACGATTGGTTTGTCGGAGCCTTTGCTGTGTCGAATCTAGGCATCCCGCGGCCGGCACAGCAGGTGCATCTGACAAGAAATAACTCAAGAGTTTCTCTACGATCTCTTGACCTGGCACCAGCGTTCGTCTTTTCGTAGCGTACAGACACACGCAACAGCTTTTCGCAAAACGTTACCAGTTCGAATCTAGCCCGGATCGCCGATGGCAATTGCCTTCAGGTAAGTACAACGAGCATGACTTGATAGCGCCCAGGCGCTCTTCGCTGTCCAGTTCTAGGACATGATGAGAGATTTTGGAGAGGTAACGATAAAGGACGCTAACGTCGGGAAGCCCTACAATCGGAATTCCTGCGGCCACACTACCTCAATTCTGCAGAGCATCCCGCAAAATCGACACGTTGGAGGCAGTTGAGGGAAGCAGCTCTAAGCAAGTTGGCGATAGCGTCCTTTATCATTCAGAATCCCGATAAAGAGGTACCCCCTCGGGAAGGCGAGACCGTTGCGGATGTGTGAGCACGTGGGCGAGAGTCGAAATCCGTCCTCGCAATCGCATTGGTAAACACTAGCCGACTTGAACGAAGCCGCCCGCGCGGCGGACGCTTCGCGTGAGGCGAACGTAGCGGTTCATGGCGAACGGCTAAAGTAAGTTATCGGGTCACAAGGAGGTCCGCCCGAGGTGTGAAGATGCGCACCCGACACGTGTTTGCAGGATCCTTCTTCGGCAGGACGAAGGTCGTTTCGCCGAAATTGAATTCGCGGGCAATCTTCTGCATGCCCTCGGTCGAAATGCTGCTGGCGTCAGGCAGAACCGCGAGTTGATTACCGCCGAAAGGTGTCGAACTGAAAACATCGACGATGTGAAACGTGTACTTCATGAGATTAGCCTCCGTGCTCCGCCTCAAGCCTTGACGACGAGGTCGATCTCAACGCAGGCCCCAAGCGGCAGCGCGGCCGCCGCGATCGTTGTGCGGGCGGGAAAAAGGGCTGACTGAAATGCTTTGCGTAGATGCCATTCATCGCGCCGTAGTCACTCATGCTCGTGAGAAACACGCCGACGCGCGCAACGTCATCGAAACTCTTGCCGGCCGCCTTGAGAACCGCCGAGAGATTCCGGAAGACGCGCTCTGTCTCGGCCACAATACCCCCCTCGACCACCTTGCCAGTGGCCGGGTCTTGGCCGACCTGACCGCTGACGTAGAGGAAACCACCGACTTCGATCGCCTGGGAAAACGGGCCGACCGGCGGCGCGAGTTCGGGCGAGGTAACTGCGGTCTTGCTCATGGCAAACTCCTTTGGATACTGGGTTAGATGGTCAGGATAGTGGAGCTCGAGGTTGCGCGCGCCCAAGGAACTCACGATTCCCGCAGCGCCACAATTGGATCCACCTTGGTCGCTCGCCAAGCCGGAATGTAGCTAGCGGCAATCGCAACCACGAGCAGAAGCAAAGGCACCATCAGAAATACGGCCGGATCATGTGGGCGAACGCCGTAGAGCAAACTTGCCATCATTGAGGCGGTCGAAGCGGAAAATATCACGCCGGCCACAATTCCGAGGCCAGCCAGGACTACACCTTTCCCCAGGACAAGTCGCAAGACATCCGCTCGCTGGGCACCCAACGCCAACCGCAGACCAATCTCGCGTGATCTTTGGCCAACCATATAGGCCAGCAAGCCGTAAATTCCGATGGAGGCCAGCAAGAGCGCCCCCCCCGCAAATCCCGCCACCAAATTCGCCGAAAACCTGCGCGATGCCAGCGATGCATCCAGTACCTGATCCAGCGAGGTGACGCCGAACACCGGCAACCCCGGATCAACGCTCTGAATCGCGCCGCGAATTTGCGGTTCGAGCGTGCTCGCCGGCGACGAAGTTCGCAGCGCCAAGCTCAACGACCGCCCGACAAATTGATTCAACGGAACATAGATGTGCGGCACGCCATCGACATCGAGCCCGTCGTGCTTGATATTTTTCACCACGCCCACCACGGTGCTCCATGGATTCGTAGGATTCTGCCCGAAACGCAATCGGATGCGCAGCCGCCGGCCCACCGGATCATGATCCGGCCACCAGTAGCGCCTTGCCGTCGCCTCATCGATGATCGCCACCGGCAACTTGCCATTTTCATCGTCCTCGGTGAAAAAGCGTCCCTCCACCAGTGGTGTTTGTATCACCCGAAAATAATCCGGGCTGATGCGGATAACTTCCGCGCTCAAATCTCCCGAGGATTCGGTGGGCCGGTCTTCGATGGCCAGCGAATTGTGATTCGTGCTGCCGTACGCTGCCGAATCGCTGTTGATTGTGTCGGCGGCCGGCAAATTGGACGTAATCGCCGCCAACTCCACGCCGGGAATCGCGTTCGCGCGCCGCAGCAGTTCGCGATTAAATGGAATCTGCTGCGCGAGGGTGTGATATGGATCGAGCTGTGGATCATTCGGGTTCGGCAGATAGATATTCGCCGTCACCACTTGCGATGGATTGAACCCCGGATTCTGCCGCAACAAATCGCGCAGCGTTTCCAATAGGAGTCCCGCGCCGATCATCAGCACTACCGCAAAAGCCAGCTGTGACACCATCAGCGCGTCGCGCATGCGCCCCGCCTTCGCGCTGTAACCCGAGCCGCGCGAGCCTTCGCGCATCGTACCCGCAAGTCCGGCCTTCGAGGAATGGATCGCGGGGGCCAGCCCAAACAGCAGACCGGTCGCGAGAGAAATCAGTAACGCAAATCCCAGGACCCGCCAATCAATGTTTACCTCGCCTAGCCGCGGAAGATTCGCCGGCACAAATCGCAAGACGGCTTTCAGCGTAATCACCGCCGTCGTAAGCCCTGCGATTCCTCCGATGAAAGCCAGCAACAGCGATTCGGTGAGCATCTGCCGGATCATCCTGCCCCCGCTCGCTCCCATCGCCGCGCGCACTGCCATCTCTTGCTGTCGTCCGGAGGCGCGCGCCAGAAGCAGGCTACCAATGTTCAGAGACACGACGAGAACGATTAAGACTACGGCAGCCATCAACACGACCAGCATCGGTCGAACCTTACCGACCAACGATTGCTGCAACGGCACAACCTCAACCGTCCATTTCGCTTGCGGAGGATAATCATTCGCAAAATCGCGGCGCAGATTTGCAGCCATGGCATCAAGCCGCGCCTGAGCTTGCGCTACAGTGAGGCCCGGCTTGAGACGGCCGATTGCCCCGGGCAATATGCGCAGGCTACGCGCTGGCGGTGGGAACGGATCGGCGCTGTATCCGCAGGTAATCCACACCTCCACGGCTGGAATGGTCGGTCCGGGGTTGCGAAATCCGGGAGAAAGTACACCTACAATCGTATATAGATCGTTATCGAGGCGGAGGCTGCGGCCGAGGACGCCAGGATCAGCTCCATAAGAGCGGCGCCACAACGCATCGCTGATCACGACCACGGGTGCGAAACCGAGCGCGAAATCCTGGTGACCAAATAAGCGTCCTAGTTCGGGAGTGGCGCCGAGCATGGAAAAGTAGTTGGGGGAGGCCTCCATCATTTCCAAGTGTTCGGGCTGTTTGGCGCCGGTCAAGTTTGTGGGGCCGTAAACGATGACACTCACATCTTCGAACACATTCGTCTGCGTTCTAAGATCGTCGAATTCCGGCACGGAAAACCGAACGCCCCGCAGTCCTACCCCTGGGTTGTTAAAGTAGATCCTTACAAGACGGTCGGGGTCGCGGAACGGAAGAGAACGAAGCAACACGGCGTTCACGATGCTGAAGATCGCCGTGTTGGCCCCCACGCCCAGAGCCAGCGTCAGGACTGCCACGATCGTGAAGGTGGGCTTCTTGACCAGCAGGCGCAAACCATAGCGAACATCCTGAAGTGAAGTCCCCATGAAGACGCTCTTTTCGGTCAATACACAGACTCTTATTTGGTCACCCGTTTGCAGCGGTCCTACTTAGACCAGGGCGGAACCACGCCGTTGCTGCGCGCGTACGCGATCGACTGCCCCAGATGCTCGTGTTGATCTTGGCTAATTAGCATCAGCGCGCCCTGCTTCGTCATGTCTCTTCCGAACAGTTTCACCGGCGCCTGCAGGTCGTTGTCGGAGAGTGCCGCAATCGCTTTTTGCAAATTGAGGTAAGAAGCCTTCAGAGCTTCCTGCATTTTCTCCGGATCGGTGATGGGCGCGGGCGATGCCCCAGTATTCGGTGTGCCCGAAAGCACGCTGGCGAGCAGGCCGTTCTCTTTAACGATCAGGTTGAAGACGTCGGCGACGGAGCGAACGCCCTGGGCGGGCTTCCAGTCGTACTTGCCCGACATAACGCGTGCGAGTCCGGTGAATTTGTCCGAAAGCGTTCCGGCATCTTTTGCGAAGGCGGCCTGCAATCCTGCCGGCTGCGACTGCGCCCCCGCCAACGGCACCATCAGAGCGACCACAAGCGCGTACACCCCGTACTGAGTCAGAATCTTCTTCATGTGGAAGTCAATCATGTGTCTCCAGGGTTTCCTAAGCTTCTTGCTCTTTGTAAGGGAGGATCGACGCGTTCCACAAGTTCATTATTATCACGATGATGTTGCCGTTTACGCACGATTCTGTTATTCGTTGGGAGGAGATTTTAAGAATACTTTAAGGAGGCTCTCTTGCTCGACGATTTACACGCGCTCGTAGAGTTTGCCCAGGCCGGGTCCATCGCCGGTGCAGCCGATCGTCTATTCCGGACACCATCCGCTATAACCCGGCAACTGCAAAGGCTGGAGGCCGCACTGGGCGCCGAGTTGCTCGACCGCTCAGTAAAGCCGCCGCGCCTGAACTCGCTGGGCTCCAAGGTGCTTGAACAAGCGCGAGATCTGTTGCAGCGGACGGAGGCGCTGAAATCTGTTGCGTCGCGCGACGCCGAACCTCACGGCCTCTTGCGCATCGGACTCGCGCATGCCCTGGCCGAGGGGACGCTTATCGAACCTATTCGCGCGCTGACTGAAAAATACCCCAAGGTCCGGCTGCGGCTGTTGAGCGCACTTACCGGTGAATTATTTAACCGGATGCTCGCCGGTGAACTCGATGTTGCTGTCGTGTTTTTGCCCGAAGGTAAAACCGCGCCTTCACCTCTTCTGACGAATATCATCGCTAGCGACCGCATGGAGATCGTTCAAAGCGCCGCAGGCAACATTGACGGTGAATGGGAAAGTTTGAGCCGAGCACCCTGGGTGCTCAACCCGTCTGGGTGCTTGCTTCGGGCAAGCCTCATCGATCAGATGGAACGTGCCGGCTTCACCCCCATGGTTGCGGCTGAAATCCACTACAACATACATTTGCAGCTAGCCCTCATTCAGTCAGGATATGGAGTCGGGCTGCTGCCATCCCGCTTTATTGCTAGGAAAAATTGTCGAGACACGGTTGAAGTGCTGCGTCCCCCATCATTTGACTTGCGCCTGTCCGTAGCTATAGCGCGGATTGGACAACTGGGCGCCCTGGAGAGGGCCGTCGAACTGTTGGAGCACGGCATTCGGCACCTGTTTGAGGCAGCCCATACAAAGGAGCCCGTGACGAGGCACCGCAGAGGTGTGCCCGCGAATCGGCGGGCGGCGCGACCACCCAGGTAGTCACTTGACATCGCCTGTTGCAGCCTCTCTACTCACTTGCGTTAGGTCATGATTCTGGCCTGTCCTGAGACTCGAATCGGACTGCCTCGATAAGCGGGGATTTCGGCAGAATCCGAAGCCGATCCAATCCGTCCTTAGTGACCACAGACTGTTTGTGGTTCACATTCCTCAACCACCGCCGCGGCAGGTCCGGTAACATAGTTATAGGCATTCTGATCCCACGCAGCGGTCAGCCAGTCCGCATCGAGCGCCGCCGACAGCGCACCGCCGATGACCCAAGCAAAGAATCGCCCACTCGCTGTGCTATGAAGGCCATCGATAACGTCTACGGCCAGCGCGCTTACAACTTGCTCAGCCGCAACACCTCCGCGAGGCAGGGGGTTATGGAGCCGCCGTCTGAGAATGCGATATTGGCACGGCGGAAGTCAGCATTTGACCAGAGACTCGGCAACGTCGAATCCGCAATTTCGGTCGGATGACGGGTCACTCGGAAGTTGCGGGCACTTCGTCGGATCAGTACCGACAAACGCGCCAGGGCCCATGAATATCCCCGGACACATTTCGCGGTGGCAATCGACTTGAGAGAATGGTCGCCAGCGGGGAGAAAAGACAGGAAACCCGTTGTGGGCTTGCCGACTCAAATAACGAATGACAAAGGACGTTCACATCAGCGATCCCAGTTTCCCCCTTCTGGAGGGGGATGGAATTCGGTGCCTACACGCCTAATTCGCGATGTGTGGGTGTTGCTGGCGGAACCATCAACGCCATTGAAACGGGCAAGTACGATCCGAGTCTGCCGCTAGCTTTCAAGATCGCCCACGCCTTTGGCAAAACCGTGGAAGAAGTTTTTCTGTATCAGGAGAACGAACAACCAGCAGCGACGAATCCCGCCGTTTAGCTAGCCCGATCCTAGTCGAAGCATTGTTTTTCGGCCCTCGGCCGAATGCTTTGGGTATGGGAGCTTGGCTACCGCACTTTCGACTGCTAATTTTGCCGATACTTTTATTGGTCTGTTCGGAAGTTCGATCCCATCCGTGCGAATAAGGTCTAACGAACACTCGCGGGATTGCGAGAGCAACCTGGCCTCTGCCAGACGCTCAATGCGAGCCTTGTCGCGTTGCAGTTCCTGAAGCTGCTCCCGCAGCCGCGCGCGGGCCTTGTACAGCTGCGACTTCGAATCGCCTACTGTGCGTCCCAATATTGCGGCTATCTCGTTGTGTTGGTAGCCATGAATATGGTGCAGGGCAAATACTCTGCGACAGCCTTTGGGCAGTTGCTGAAGACATCGCGTGAGATTTATTCGGTCAATCGATCCCTCCAGCAACAGGTCGCGGGCCCCAAAATCAACGCCTGCGGTGCCGTCTTCATTATCGAGGTCCGGAGCTGTTTCGATCGGAACAGTCGGCGGAGATTTCTTGCGAAGACGCGCAAGCACGAGGTTAACCGCCAGCCTGTACAACCAGGTGGAGAAGGCTGATTCGCCGCGAAACGTTTGGATCTTACGGAGCACGAGCAAAAAAACCTCTTGGGCCAGATCTTCTGCCTCGGCGGTGTTTCCTACCATGCGCATGCAAATTCCATAAACGCGGCGGCTATGTAAGCGGTAGAGGTATTCGAATGCCAACCTATCTCCGTTGCGAGCTCGTATTATGACCTCCGCCTCGCTCAGCACATCGATGTCGATAGAAGAGACGGCCGGCGCAGCCTTCTTGGAGATGAGTCCCGCGCTGGAACGCGCACCCCGGTTTACGTTGCGACGCTTCTCGGCATTGGGTCTTGCCAGGGATCCAAAGACCCCTCTGTATTTAGTATTAGTGGTTACTTGCATGGCTTATTCCTTATGAAGAGATCGAAAATAATCTCTAATGTCGAACGCAGGTCATTGCAAATCCCCAATGCTCGGTCCGGCTTGGCGCGAGATACTTCGTCTTCTTCAGAATGTAAGACTACGCATGCGCCCGGATAATTCCCCGATTCGGTGCTGTTTGCGAGTTGGGAATAAAATTTTCGATCTTTCGGTCGCCTAGCCAGGGTCATCTCGCTCAGCGCGCCGGAGTCACGAAGGAAGGGAGGGAAACGTCTCTATTTTTCCTACCACTCATCAAGTGTTCCTGCCCGATCTTACGAGCCTCGGTCCGATGCGTCTGAGGTGTAGTTACCCGGGAAGTTGGCGATGCCGTAGCCTCCGCGCAGCACGGATTGGCGCCGATGGATTGCAAGAATTTTAGTCCTTGTGCCGGTACGAGCAGTTGTTGCGTGGCCAGATCGTAGTTCGATAGGTAGCCATGAACTTCGGTGAAGCGCGTGAATACATCGTAGCGCAGGCCGGCGTTTAATCGTTAGCCAGGGTCGTACTTTCCAGTTGTCCTGGGCGAAGAAGCTGGGCTCGGTCTCCGAGGTATAGCTAGTAGTTTGCTCCGCAAACCCAACAACGAACAAACATCATGTTTGCGCGGCCGCCAGTCGCGGTGAACCGGACATCACAGCTTCGTTCGCAGGGGTTGCCAGCACTTGACGAAGGCGATGGCGGGCACGCGATAAGCTCGACATCACCGAGCCCAAAGGCATGCCGGTGATTTCTGCGATTTCTTTGTAGGACATTCCTTCCAGTTCGCGCAAAATCAAAACCTCACGGGAATTCGGCGCGAGTACTTCCAGTGCTTTTCGAACCAGATTGCCGTTGTCGTTTTGGAGGACAATGTCTTCCGGATTGGGAGCATGTGAATCGGGCAAAAAGGAGTTCTCGTTAAATTCGGTGGCGTCTTGCAGTCGTCGGTTAGCGTGTAACCAGGTATAGCAAGTATTCCGAACAATTTTCAGGAGCCAAGCACGTGCATCGCCGCCGCGGAAGCCGGGAAAGAATCGAAAAGCACGTAAGTAGGCTTCCTGGGCTACGTCTTGGGCGTCTTGCTGATTTCGCATCATCCAGCGGGCGAGGTTATAGGCGGCGTCAAGATGCGGCAGCACGGCCTGCTCAAAATTCTGAACATGATTGGTCTCGAGCATTGAAACCTCCTAACGATGCAAAGCGCCTCGGCAGCACATCGTTCGACGGCATCACTATGGTTCGGAGCTGGAATCGATTCAATGGACGCACAGTTCTTTGCTGCTGGAATGGATGTCCCCAGGTAAACCGCTGTCCATAAACGACTTACAGGGAGATGTCCGCGAATCGGATTCCCGTAAACATCGCTAAGTGATACACTGACTCCCATCGGAAAGTTAATTTTTCCATGCCCGGAAACCTTCAAGACCGCGCGTGCCTCCGTTTTGGGGTTTTTGAGGTAGATATTCGCTCTGGCGAATTGCGCAAGCATGGCTTACGGATTCGCTTGCAGGAGCAGCCCTTCCAAGTCCTAGCGATCCTGCTTCAGCACCCCGGGGACGTCGTAACTCGCGAGGAGCTTCAAAAGAAACTTTGGCCTGCGGACACCTTCGTCGATTTCGATCACGGACTCAACAAAACCATCAGCAAGATCCGAGAGGCGCTGAACGACTCTGCCGAAAGCCCCCGTTTTGTCGAGACTGTGGCCCGTCGCGGATACCGCTTCCTCGCAGAGGTCAAAGGTGCCGAGGCGGTCACTGCGAGCAGCCCGGATCTCGCCGCTCGACTTCATTCCGAGGCGGAAGCCGCCGATCAGGCGCATCCGGCAGACAGATCCGCGACGCGCAGTCTCTCGACCTCGCTAGCGTGGAAAATATCGGCGTCCGCGCTGTTTCTAGTGGTGGCGTCTCTTTCGTCCTGGAAGCTTTATTACTGGTACCACCCGTCCTTTGTCATCCGCTCCCTAGCCGTCCTTCCACTCGAAAGCCTCTCGAACGATGCATCTCAAGATTACTTCGCCGATGGAATGACTGACGAGTTGATTTCGGATCTCGGACAAATCAGCGCGTTGCGCGTGATCTCGCGCACCTCAGTCATGGGCTACAAGCACATGCGTAAGCCGCTGCCGCAGATTGCTCACGAGCTGAATGTGGACGCTGTTGTCGAAGGCACCGTGCTCCGTTCCGGCGAACAGGTGCGCATCACCGCGCAATTGATTGAAGCCTCCACTGACAAACACTTGTGGTCCGAGAGCTATCAGGGCGAATTGCGAGATACTTTGGCGCTCCAAAGCCAGGTGGCCAGAACCATTGCAGATCAAATTCGAATCAACGTAAATCCACAAGAACGAGCCGCGTTGAAGAACGTCAAGGTCGTTAATCCGCAAGCCTACGAATCGTTTCTTAAAGGGCGGTTCTTCTGGAACAAACGAACGGCAGAGGGGCTGAAAGTCGCGCTTGCTTACTTCAATCAGGCGATTGAAGAAGACCCCAAATATGCCCAGGCTTTTTCGGGCCTAGCAGACACATATTCTCTATTGGGAGACTGGCAGTACGCGGCGATGACTCCCAAGGAGGCACTCCCAGAAGCAAAGGCGGCTGCGATCAGAGCCCTGGAGTTGGACAACACGCTTGGCGAAGCCCACAACTCGCTTGCATTCTGCTTGGATGGTTTCGACTGGGATTTTGAATCTGCCGGGAGAGAATTTCGGCGGGCTATTGAACTGAACCCCGGCTACGCGACCGCTCACCACTGGTACTCTTGGCATTTGAGTCTGCTAGGCAGATATGACGAAGCAATCGCGGAAATGCGAAAAGCGGAGAACTTGGATCCACTATCTCTCATCATTAACGCCGATTTGGCGGAGCTTCTTGTTCTTGCACATTCTTATGACGAATCGATCCGACAGAGCCGCAAGACGATCGAAATGGACCCTAATTTCGCTCTCGCACATAGTCAACTCGCCCAAGCCTACCTCCAGAAACACATGAACGACGAAGCGTTAACAGAACTACAGAAAGCGGCGCAGCTTTCCGGGGAAAGCCCAACGGTTATGGCTAATCTTGCTCGCGCCTACGTCGCCTCTGGCAGAAGGAGCGAAGCGGTAAAACTATTGAACGATCTGAACAAGCGTTCCAGTCCCATTTCTTCGCATGCTTCGGAGATTGCCGTGATCTATGCCTCTCTCGGGGATAAGGATCAAGCCATGACTTGGCTCGAGAAAGGCTACCAAGAGCGCTTTAACCCCGGCGTGCTGCTGCGGCCGGGCTTCGACCCTCTGCGCGCGGACCCGCGCTTTCAAGATCTGCTCCGCCGCATTGGCCTCCCCGCGTTGAACCGGTGAATTTGATGAACGAGAACGAAGAAGAACAGGTGCGCTCACGACGCTCGGTCGTCGCCAGGAGATATTGCGCGAGCTTGCTTGCACCAACCACTCCACAACAAGCTCGCCCTTCATTCCTCTGTGGCCGAGACCGCACGTATGGCAACACGCAAACGTATACGTGCCTGGCGTTTGGGCCAAGAATTCAATGGTGGTTGGTTCACCCTTTTTGAGCAGCCAACCGTCTTGCGGCGATCCAACGGAGACATTCGGCTCGGCCCCGTTGGGAACAGTGGCAACTCTGAAGCCATGGTCGTGGTCGGTGGCTGTAATTTCGAGTTGAACCTTGGTGCCGGCCTCCACATGAATGGGCGAGACCGAGTACTCGTACTTCTTGGCCGCGACTTCCGTGACTTGCACGCTCTCATTGAGTGCCAGCACTGGCCTCGGATGCAAAAAAATATCGCGGGCCACAACACAATCACCGGTAAGGCGGGGAACAGAGTTCGCGAAATAAGCTTCTTCATTGAGTTCCTGATTGCTCCAAAATCGTCGGGCATTTATTGGAAACGTTAGAATGTGCGAGGGAGTGAAGTACTTCATACCCTTTAAAGCGCGTCGGGCTCGTGGTTATTCCAGTAACGGCGCATTCAGTTGGGTCCGAAAAAAGAGATCGTCCCGCACCTTCCCGACATGGTCACCGCGATGACCGACCTGCTTAATGCCTCGGGCGTCAGCAACGACGATGTGAAGACTGACCCTCAAGGGTCAGGTCAAAACCGGCCATGTGGGGTCGCTTCAAAACCGGCCATATGGGATGGCCCAGGACGTGATCCTTTCTATCCCGTTTTCTCCTCGTCAGGCAAGCCTGTTCTAGTTCTCCAGCTCCGTGGCCCGCACTTCAAGATGTGGCCGTGGTGCAGCAGACGGTCGAGCATGGCGGTGACCGCGGCACTGTCGCCGAGCAGTTTCCCCCAGTCTTCCACAGGGCGGTTGGAAGTTAGCAGTGTGCTAGCTCGTTCATAACGACGCATGACGATCTCCAGCAGCTCTTCTCCCGCTGTGGGCGCTAACTTTCGCATTCCCAAGTCATCGATGATGAGTAGCGGTACGGTGGCCAACAGTTCCATGTGCTCCTTGCGCTTTCCGTCCAGTGCCGCTTCGGCGATTTCCTCGAGCAGGATGTGTGCCTCGCGGTAGATCACTCGATAGCCTTGGCCGATGACGGCTTGCCCGATGGCCTGCGCCAGATGGCTTTTCCCGGTGCCGGGTGGACCTAAGAACAGCGCGTCCTCACGGCGGCCAACGAAGGCGGCCGTAGCTAGATCAAAGACCAGACTGCGATTCATCTTTTTGTTGAAATTGAAATCGAAGTTATCGAGGGTCCTCTGCGGATCACGAAACTGGGCCTGCTTCCGGCGGCGCTCGAGCAGTCGGTCGCCGCGACGCATTAGTTCGTCGGACACCAGACAGGCGAGAAAGTCTATGGGGGCCATCGGTTCCGCTTGGGCTTGCTGTAGGCGCGTTTCCAGCACCGCAGCAATGCCCCCGAGACGCAACTGGCGCAAAGCACGATTCAACTCGATTAGGTTCATTCTGGTTGCTCCTTGCTTTTGAGATTGATGAAATCGCGATACACGGTAAGTTCACAGATCAAGGGATCGATCTGCCGCAAAAACATTTGGGGATGCGGCCGGCGCTCGAGGTAACGGCGCACGAAAAGGTATTCGTACACGGCGATGTCGAGAGCCGCAGCGCAGGCATCTTCGACTGCCGCCGTTCCGTATTTCTTTATCAGGGAAAGTACGCCCAGGATGCGGCGGATGCCGGTGTCTCCTTGCCGGTCGTAGAGCAGCTGGCAGAACTCGCCAGTCTGAGCGCCTGCGTGGGCAGCCCGTCGCAAGAGCTGCGCCGTGCTGAGCGGCATTTTCTTTGGGTGATCTTCTTCCTCGATGCGATATCCGCCGCGCTTCTGGCGCAGATGTTCACGAAGAAGTTGGTTGGTGTTGGGATGTAGGAGGCGCACGTGCAGCGCGTCCCATTGCACCTTCACGGAGCGCCCGATCCATCCTGGCGGCAAACCGTAGTAGGCGGCTTCCACTTCCACACAACCATCCAGATGCACTACACGTTCTCCGTATTGGTAGTAGCGGAACGGTTCCAGAGGCAGCGGCAACAAGTGCGGTTTTTCTTCGAGGAACATGGCGGCAACTTGACGTTTGGTCGTGCCGTGGATACGCGTGTTGGCCCAGCGCTCTTCCCAGCGGTCGAGATACGTTTGCGCTTCTTCTAAACTCTCGAAGCGCATCCCTTTGAGCGCCGTTCTCTTGGTGTAGTCGATGCCCGACTCCACTTTCCCTTTGCGATCGGGATCCTGGATCCGGCATGGCAGTGCTGCGACACCGTAGTGCGCCAGGACATCTCGGAACAGAGGGTTGACCGTGGGATCGTAGAGGTCGGGAACCGCTACGCCTTCTTTCAAGTTGTCCAGAACGATGACTCTTGGACAACCGCCTAGGCGACGAAATGCTTTCTCATGCAGTTTTCCGCCCAGGTGCGTACACTCGACCGCCAAGTGAGCAAGCGCACGCATTTGCGGCTATAGCCGAGCGTCAGCACGAACAGCCGTGTCCCGGCGATGCTTGCCGCTCTGTGCATCACGCACCATCGCACCGCTGCCGTAGTCGACTTGCGCTTCTTCTCCCGGTGCCGTGAGGATGATGCCTGCCGGTTTCGGACGTTGTGGTCCGCGCAGCTTGCGCACGAAACGCTTCACCGCCTGATAGTCCCCGGCAAAACCGTGGTCCGAGACCAAGTCTTGCCAGATCGCCTTGCCATTGCGGCCGCGGTCTAAGGCCTGTGCAATCAGCTCGCGGTAGTCTTCGCAGACACTCGGGACAGTTGGTTTCCGTAAAAAAGGCGCAATAAAGTCGTGGGTCACCTGTATGGCCGGTTTTGCCCCAGGGTCGGGGGTCGGCTGTATGGCCGGTTTTGCCGGCGCTCGGCGTCTCCACCCAGGCAGAGACACCTTTACTCCGGCTGTTCTCAGATAGGCGCTCGCTGTCTCCCTACGCACACCAGTGGCTTGCTCAATGCGCCGTAAGGACCATCCGAGCTTCCCTAATGCGATAACTTGCTGTTTTTTGTCGTCGCTCAAGACGTTGCTCATGCCGAGAGAGCCTACAAAGCCTCCTCTCGGAGTCAACGTCCTGGGTTTTCCTATGGCCGGTTTTCAGCCCGACCCTATGTGGCCGGTTTTGGGTGACCCCTGAGGGACTGAAGAATTTGGAGAATATAAGCTGCACCAGGATCTTGCGCAAAACGATCTAGGAACGGGCATTAATCGGGCATTAATCGTTCAGATTCACCCTTGTGACGCTTGGCACGATGGAGATGTAGTGAAAAGTAGTCTGGTCGCGACTCGCGTCTTCTTCGTACCGTTCGTTCTGGTCCAAACGCTGAGGACTTTGATGAATGACACGGTGCCACGTTCACGGCCAATCGCAGATTTGAATGCATGAGTGAACTGGCGTGGACCTTGTGTGACATGCGGATTTCAGCAAGCGGACAGTGGGAATAAAAAAGGCGGGGCCACGGTCTATAGGGGCAGCGCCAATCAGAAATCGAGCGGCCTGCAAGAAGCGAGACATCCGAGTATCGGACCTGGGCTTCAAAGTTCAAGGAGAATGCCAGTTGAGCCACCCCGGATGAGAGTTAGTTTTCGCCGCCGGCTCAACCGATGATCGATAGGACGCTTCTTTAAATGCCAAACCTGTGCGGGAACAGCTCCTTGCAACTGGACAAGGACCTGTTTGTCCTTTTTGGTTGGTGGATCGATCGCTTGTTGATTTACTCGCGTAAGCTGACAGCCACTGCTATGACTGCTGCTGAAAAGGGCTCATTCTTGTCGGTGCCGGTCAAGGCGATCAGAGTCACAAGTTCTCTACCGAGAGTTCGCTGCAGCTTCTTCGATCAGAGCTGCAACCTCCTTCGGCCTCGAAAAGAAGACTCAGTGATTGTCGCCCCAAACTTCCGACCCGGTGGCTGCCTATCTGATCACCACCGAGCTGGCTTTATCGCATTGGCCAACGTGCTGTCGATGATTTGCAGGATTTGCTGGAAGAACGGATCTAGGCATTTGCCCAATTTGGCTTCGAAAAGCCGC
>JBEKVU010000037.1:0-15091 GCA_049513775.1 Candidatus Acidiferrum sp. | reverse complement strand
CGGGATTTGGCAGGTTGCACTTTGACGCCATAGCCCGTGTCGACCATGGCCACAGACTTCTCACGGAGCGCGGATGCCATTGGTGAATCTTTTTTCACGGCTTCATTTTCCGGCTTGGTGGTTTTGAAAAAATATTTGTCGAACCAGGCTACTTCTTCTTCCACCTTGCGCATTTGATGGGTGAGTTTGCGCGGGCCGTGCGGCTCGCCGGGGAAGACTACGAACTTTACTGGAACCTTGCCGTAATACTGCAGCGCGCGAAAGTACGACCAGCTCTGTGCCGGCGGCACATTGGTGTCCGCAGAGCCATGAAAAATCAGCACTGGCGCTTGCACTTTATCCATTTTGAAAAATGGCGATTTGCGGACGTACAACTCGGGATCCTCCATCGGCGACTTGCCGAAATAATACGAATCGAAGGAATCGCCGAACATCACGTTGCCCCAATCGCTGATCCACTCCACGTCTCCGGCACCAACGCTGGCCACTTTGTAGCGCTCCGGATACGTAGTGATCAGGCTGGTCGACAAAATCGAGCCGTTTGACCAACCCAGCGTGGCGATGCGATCCGGAGCAACCAAACCTTCGGCGATCAAGAAATCCACGCCATCGTTTATGTCGGGCGTTTCGAGGTCATAGTATTTTCCGCAGCAGATCGATTCCACCCACTTCAATCCGTAGTTGTTGCTGCCGTGATAGTTGGGCTTCAGCACAAACGCGCCGCGCTGCGTGAGTAAGCTTATGGGATAGGCCCAGCTATCCGCCCAGAAGTCGCTGTCGTGTCCCGAGGGCCCTCCGTGAATCGCGGTGATCAGCGGATATTTCTTCCCAGCTTCGTAATTCGTCGGATAGTAGAGGACACCTTCCACTTCTTCATCGTTCGCGCCTGTCCAGCGAATCACTTCGCTTTTCGCGAACGCGCGGTGCTGGCTTAAACCTTCGTTCAACTTGGTGAGCTGCACGGGCGAAACGATTTTCGCGCCAGCAAGTTGCGCGCGATAAATCTGCGGCAACTTGCTGGCGGTCGAATAGCAATACACGATGGTCTTGCCGTCGTCGCTGACGTCGAAGAACTGAATTTGCCTGGCCTGCTCGCCATCAAGCGGCGCGCGCTTCCAGGTCCAGCCATTTCCGGATTTTGTGCGCGTGTAACGCGAGGTTAAGAAGCGCGCACCGGCCGCCAGCCCGGTGATGAATCCGTCTTGCGTGGCCACCAGATCAGAGGCAATGCCGTTTTCCCAATCGAGCGGCACTTGCGCGCTTTGTGCTGTCGCCAAATCGTAGAAATAAAGTTGGGTAATCGTCGCGGTAAGAAATTTCGGGTCGGTCGAATACGGCGCGGAGGCGTAAAACCCCGAATTATCCGGGGCCCAGGCAAAATCATACGGGCGGACGCGGCCCTCGGTAAAAATTGGTTTTTCCGTTCCATCGACTAGATTGTGCAGAATGGAGACCGGCGGAACTTTTTGGTCGAAAACGTAGTGCAAGCTTTTCTCGTGCACCGCAGCGACATATTTTCCATCTCTCGAGACCGACCAGTTGCCGATCCAATCGGTATTGTTGGTGAGCCGCGTGATCTTTTTATCTTTCACGCTGATTTTGTACAGCCGCACCGGAGCCTGGTGCTCGACGTCATCCACAATTTCGGAATCGTCCTTTTTCTTTTTAAGCTCTTGTTCGTAAAGCGCGGGATCTTCCTCGGCACTGAAAATAATGGTCGCCTTGTCCAGCCACTCGAGGTGACGCGGCGGCCGCGCCAGTTCGGTGAGCGTCCAGGGCTCGCCGCCGTGCGGATTGATCAGCCAGACTTGCACCGGAGCAGTGTCGGGTTTGGCGCCATAGCGCGCGCGGTTGCTGGTGAACGCGACAAGTTGTCCGTCCGGCGACCACTGCGGCTGGCCGTTGTTGTCGCTGCCGCGCGTTAGCTGAATCTCTTTATTTTCAGTGAGGCTCGAGAGCATCAAGTTCGATACGCGCGTATCTTTTTCTTTGTCGCCGGTGGACTTAACCCACACCAGCCATTGCGCGTCCGGCGAAATGCGCACCTGCGGCGCCGCGGACTCGGCAAAAATAATGTCTTCGGGCTTCCACGGTTCGATTTGCTGCGGCGCTTTGGCGTCGTCGGCAGCGGCGACGCTGGTGCCGTGAAAAAAGCCTGCGGCCAAAAGCAACGCGACGGATACTCCAAGAGCAATACGATTGATCAGCGGCATAGCGCCCCTCATTTTAGAGAAACAACGCGCAGAGATGGGTCATCAGCGTTCCAGTTGCAAGTCGCACAGGATAGTTTAATTTGCGCGGTAAGGGAAACGATTGACGCGCATTTGCCGGTCGCATACGATGCGCGCTGGCATTCTTCTAGTGTGCCGAGAATTCAAGGGGCGACCTTCGATGATCCGCAGATTTGCCGTAATCGCTTTCACCGTTTGTGGGCTGGCGTTTTCTTTTTCCGCATTCGCGCAGCAGCCTGGAACGCCCTCAGCAGGCGAGAAGCCGAAAGACGAAAAAAACAAAGAAGAGAAAGACAAGAAAACGCCGGAAGAAAAAGTCTCCGTCACAAAACACGCGGTGCGTATCGGCGGGCTGGAGGTAAAGTACACCGCGACGGCCGGCACGATTGTGTTGAAGCTCGAAGATGGTACGCCAAAGGCCAGCATCTTTTACATGGCGTATACGAAAGACGATGTGAGCGACGTTTCGCAGCGGCCGATTACCTTTACTTTTAACGGCGGGCCCGGCTCGGCGTCGGTTTGGCTGCATCTTGGCGCTTTTGGGCCGCGCCGCGTGCAAATGGGCGACGCGGGATCGCTCCTGCCGCCGCCGTATAAACTTGTGGACAACGAATCGTCCCTGCTGGATGTCACCGATCTGGTTTTCATCGATCCGGTTACCACCGGCTACAGCCGCGAAGCTCCCGGCGAACCGGCCAAGCAATTTCACGGCATCGAAGAGGATGTGCAATCGGTGGGCGATTTCATCCGGCTGTATGCCACGCGCAACAAACGCTGGTCTTCGCCGAAATTCATTGCGGGAGAGAGTTACGGAACCACGCGCGCCGCGGGGCTATCCAGCTACATGCAGCAGCGTTTTGGAATGTATCTGAACGGCATCGTTTTGATTTCCACCATTTTGAATTTTGAGACCGCGGAGTTCGACATCGGCAACGATTTGCCGTGCATTCTGTACCTGCCGACCTACTCCGCGATCGCGTGGTACCACAAAAAGCTGCCGCCCGAGCTGCAATCGGAGGACGTAACGAGAGTAGTGGACGAAACGCGTAAATTTGCCGCCGGAGAATACGC
Source organism: Candidatus Acidiferrum sp. (assembly GCA_049513775.1). Taxonomy (GTDB): domain Bacteria; phylum Acidobacteriota; class Terriglobia; order Acidiferrales; family UBA7541; genus Acidiferrum. The sequence goes on along the minus strand of JBEKVU010000037.1, from coordinate 11,789 downwards.
CGCGGCTTTAATGCAAGGCGATGCGCTGCCGGACGCCCGGCGCACGGAAATCGCGCAAAAAGTTGCGCGGCTCACGGGGCTTTCGCCGGCGTACGTGGAGCGCACCAACCTGTGCGTGGAAATCCAGCGCTTCACGAAAGAATTGCTGCGCGATGAACGCCGCACGGTCGGCCGCATCGACGGCCGCTTCACCGGCATCGATCGCGACGCGGCAGGCGAAACGCCGGAATACGATCCCAGTATCGCGGCGATCATGGGGCCATACGCGGGCATGCTGAATGATTACGTCCGCAACGAATTGAAATTCGATAGCGATTTGCCGTACGAAATTCTTACCGGCCGCGTTCACCCGTGGAACTATGCGCCGTACGAAAACCGCTACGTAAACGTGGCGGAAAAACTGCGCAGCGCCATGACCGAGAATCCTTTTCTGCACGTCTTCGTGGCCAAGGGCTATTACGATCTGGCCACGCCGTTCTTCGCCGCGGATTACACCTTCGATCACTTAGGCCTCGATCCGTCGTTGCGCAGTCACCTGACCGGCGATTACTACGAGACGGGCCACATGACCTACGTGCAGCTGGCTTCGCTGGCAAAGATGAAGCAGGACCTGGCGAAGTTTATTGCTGACAGCATGCCTCCAGCCCCGTCGCCCGCATCGAAAGTGAAATGAAGCGCGCATTAGGGATTGCGGCCTGGCTCGCGGTGGCCATCGTTGGCGGGGGCTCGCTGGCGAGAATCGCGGTGTATCGCGGCGAACCGATCAACGCCATGTGGTTCGTGGCCGCCGCGCTGGGTTGCTACACGCTGGCGTTTCGTTTTTATTCCGCGTTCGTCGCCGCGAAATTGCTCACCATCGACGACACTCGCGCTACCCCCGCCGAACGCATCGACGACGGGCGTGATTTCGTTCCCACCAACAAATGGGTGCTTTTCGGTCACCACTTCGCGGCCATTGCGGGTCCCGGTCCGCTGGTCGGGCCGACGCTCGCGGCGCAATTCGGCTACTTGCCGGGAACGCTGTGGCTGATTGCCGGCGCGATTTTCGCGGGATGCGTGCAGGATTTTGTGATTTTGTTTTTCTCCATTCGCCGCAACGGAAAATCGCTGGGCGAGATGGCGCGCGAAGAGGTCAGCCGCCGCGGCGGATTTATCGCGCAGATCGCCGTGCTGTCGATTATGGTGATTCTGCTCGGGGTCATCGCGCTGGTGGTGGTGAACGCGCTGAAATCTTCGCCGTGGGCGACCTTCACGCTGGCCGCGACCATTCCCATCGCCATGCTCATCGGATTGTATCTGCGCTTTCTGCGGCCGGGCCGGGTCATCGAAGCTTCAGTGATCGGCGTAGCGCTGGTGCTTTTCGCGGTGGTAGCCGGGCAATGGGTCGCGGAATCGCCAAGCTGGGCGCATGTTTTTACGCTGAGCGGTGTGGCGCTGGCGTTCGCGCTGATGGCTTACGGTTTCGCGGCCTCCGCTCTTCCCGTCTGGCTGTTGCTCGCGCCGCGCGATTATTTGAGCGCGTTCATCAAGGCCGGCGCGATTTTCTCGCTGGCTGCGGGAATCCTGGTGGTGCGGCCGGACATGCTGATGCCTCCGCTGACAAAATTCGTGGACGGCAACGGGCCGGTGTTCGCTGGAAAAATCTTTCCGTTCTGTTTCATCACGATTGCGTGCGGAGCAATCAGCGGGTTTCATTCGCTGATTTCTAGCGGCACCACGCCAAAAATGATTTTGCGCGAAAGCCATTCGCGCTTGATCGGCTACGGCGCGATGCTCATGGAGTCGTTCGTCGGCGTGATGGCCATGGTGGCCGCATGCGCCATGACGCCGGGCGTGTATTTCGCCATCAACAGCCCTGCGAGCATCGTGGGCGCCACCGCGGACGCCGCCGGAAAAACCATCAGCGAATGGGGCTACGCGCTGACCGGCACCACCATGACCGAGCTCGCGAGACTCGTCGGCGAACCTTCGTTGCTCAACCGCCCGGGGGGCGCGCCGTCGCTGGCCGTGGGCATGGCGCAAATTTTCTCGAGCACCATCGGCGGCCCACGCCTGCTGAGCATCTGGTATCACTTTGCGATTATGTTTGAGGCGCTTTTTATTTTGACGGTGCTCGATGCCGGCACGCGCGTCGGCCGCTTCATGATTCAAGAATTGGGCGGACGTGTCTGGAAACCCTTTGCGCGCACCTCGTGGCTGCCGGGCATGCTGCTCTCCAGCGCGTTGATCGTGGGACTGTGGGGCTACTTTTTGTATCAAGGCGTAATCGATCCGCTGGGCGGCATCAATTCCTTGTGGCCGCTGTTCGGCATCGCCAATCAATTGCTGGCGTGCGTGGCGCTGGTGCTGGCCACCACCATCGTGATCAAGATGGGGCGCCTGCGGTGGTTGTGGGTTACCGTGCTGCCGATGATCTGGCTGGTCACCGTGACCATGACGGCCAGCTACCAGAAAATTTTCAGCGCCAATACCCGTATCGGGTTTTTATCACTGGCGCAATCGCTGGCCGCGCAGCTCGCCGCGGGGAAAATTTCCGCCGCAAAAACCGCCGATACGCAGCGCATTATTCTTAACCAGCGTCTGGATGCTGTGGTGACGGCCGCGCTGGCGCTGATGATTTTGGTGCTGATCGTGGAGGCGATTGTGCAGTGGTATTTGTTGCTCGCCAAGCGGCGTCCCGCGACCATTCATGAAACGCCGTATGTGGCCACCGCTTGGGCGGGAAATTTTACGGGCGTGACGCACGGAGACGATTGATGAGCGATACGAACATGCCTATCGTCCACCGCAGAAATAATTTCCTTCGAGCGCTAGGCTCGCTGTGGCGAGGCCTTCGCGAATGGTGCGGCGACGCGGCCTACGAGCGTTATCTGGCATCGCGAAGCGTGCGCGAATCTTCAGCCATGGTCCTGACGCGCACGGAATTTTACGTGGAGCAAGCCAACCGCCGCTATTCCCGACCCGATCGCTGCTGCTGAAATTCTGCTTCTGCCAGCGTTTCGCAAAAAGAGAAGCCGGCAGCACGGAGCTACTCGGTGTCGGTTTCGGGCTGCTTTCGTGGTGTGACGCGGTGGGTGATGCGCACGCGGTGTTTGCGAACGCCGGCGACGATGGCGCGGCGCGTTTCGGCGGGCAACTGTTCGGGAGCCAATACCCCCGAGAGATCGCGCGGGAAGAATTTGATGAACAGCGCCGCAACATGCGCCGTGGCATAGGCTACTGGCGTCGTCAAGCGGCCCTGCTGGCGGATTTGGTAGAGCGTGGGAAACGTGCAATCGCTGCGAATCAGAAGGGTTTGATCTTCTTTTTTTCCGCGCTTCACGCCTTGCACCAGAACGGCGGCGGCGAACCTGGCGTTCTGCAAAATACCCTGGCGAATCAGGCTGGCGATTTTGCGCGGCGAAGAAGTTTGCGGAAAGCGCTGCCTGACGATGCCGCGCGACTTCGAAAGTTTTCCCTGTTTGTACCAGCGGCGCAGGCGGTCGAATTCGTTGCCGCCGATTTTCACGTCCATGTCGCGCATGGGGATGAAATAAGGAAGCGTGGCGACTTCGTCTTGCGCCGCGAGCACCACGTTGGCCGGACCGATCGGATCGGCGAAGCGAAATTTTTCGAGTTCCGCGAAGCGTTTTTCCATGCGGAATCTTCCGTGGCGATAGACGCGCGGGCTGGAGATAGCTTCGTCGAAAGAAACTTCCGGGGACCATTGCGAAATGGGGTCGTCGCTTTCCGTGCTTTCGTACAGGCGAATTTGCACGGAGGCGACCTCATCGAGGGATTCCGCGGCGCGCTTCACGAGCAGATTGGTGAGCCCGGGAGCGGCGCCGGTGTTGATCACCGCCAGGCGATTTTTAGCCGCGAAGCGCTTGGCGTAGGCGAACTGCTCGGACTTGAAGGGATTTTGCGTGAGGTGCGAGCTTAAGTCTAGGTAATGGGCGCGGAGATGCAGCGCGGCGCGCATCACGATTTGATTAAAGACCGAAGCCGAAGCGTTGACGACCAGCTGCGCGCTGCGCGCTGCGCGAATTATTCCTCGCAGATTGCGCGCGTTTACCGTGGCGATGGGGATGAGACTCTTTTTGCCGAGAAAGCGGCGGGCGCGTTCCGGGTCGCGGTCGCCACACCAAACGGTGTGTCCCTGGCGTTCGAGAAGTTGCGCGAGGAGGGACCCGGTGGCTCCGGCCCCTAGAACGAAAATCCGCATGGCGTGGGAAAAACTGTACCACATTCCCAGCGGGCGGCCTGATGGCCCATGGTTGCGAGGGCGGCCGCGGCGGCAGGGCGCAAAATTGCGTGGCGCGCTAGCCGGGCGTAGACTACAGAAGTAACTCCGACTCTGCGGGCCTACCGGGAGACAACCCACGGCACGCAGGGCGATGGCGGCAATTTCAGGGCTGGGTTTTGATGATGACCGCCTCAGGGTTTGAGCGGAAACGCTCGGGCCTCCCGCGATTGGAAAGGAGCGATTGCGCCAAAAAACGTGTGATTTTATTTGGCCAGCGCCCGATTCCAACTGCGAGTCGGGCTTTTGTGTTTCGAGGGCTAGCGGTTTGGAGAAGAAATCCGTCTCCGGCGAAAGGTCTAGCGCATCTGATGAAGGGCATCCTGCGATGAAGTTCCGGGTTCGATGACGCTACAAGATAAATTCGGGCGGCAGATTACCGACCTGCGGGTTTCGGTTACCGACCGGTGTAACTTTCGCTGCGTGTATTGCCGCTCGGCGGATCCGGAGAATTATCGCGATCACGGCGAAATCCTGTCGTGGACGGAGCTCGAACGGCTAGCCGGGATCTTTCTCGGGCTCGGCATTCAGAAAATTCGTGTGACCGGCGGCGAGCCGCTGGTGCGCGAGGGCGTGGAAGACTATATTGCGCGGTTGCGCGGCATGGGCGTGCGCGACCTCTCGATCACCACCAACGGGCACTTGCTGGCGGAGCGCGTCGAGCGCTTGCTAGAAGCGGGACTGCGCCGCATCAACATCAGCCTGGATTCGCTGGACCCGGAACGCTTTGAACGCATCACGCGCACAAAGTCGTTCGCCAGCGTGATGCGCGGTATCGATGCCGTGCAGCAGTCGCGTCTGGCGCCGGCGAAGATTAATGCCGTGCTGGTGCGCGGGATCAACGACGACGAAATCGAAGCGTTTGCGAATTTTGCGCGCGAACGCGGCGTGGTGATGCGCTTTATCGAGTTTATGCCTCTCGATGCGGACCGGCACTGGCATCGCGCGGCGGTCGTGCCGGCCGCGGAAGTGCAGCAGCGCATTCACGCGCGCTGGCCGCTCGAAGAAATTCCGCATGAGAAAAGCGAGACGGCGCGTAAGTTTCGCTTTGCCGACGGGGCGCCGGGAGAGATTGGTCTGATTGCGCCAGTCACGCAGCCCTTTTGTGGGCATTGCTCGCGAATCCGGCTTACCGCCGATGGAAAATTGCGCACCTGCCTGTTCAGCAAGGACGATCACGATCTGCGGCAATTTCTGCGCGAGGGCGCGTCCGACGAAGACATCGCAATTTACATTCGGTCGGTGGTGCTGGAAAAAGAAGCGGGGCATCGTATCAATGCGCCGGATTTTCACGCGCCATCGCGCACCATGGTGTTCATCGGGGGATGAAGTTCTGGACCGCGCGGTGGGCTCCTGGCGTGCGCTTGGTGCTCGACCGCATGCTGAGTTTGCGTTAGCATTCAGACAACGCCAGGTCCCCCGCAGGCATTGCGAATCACATGTTTACCGGTGCGACGGGCCGCGCGTCCGCGCACGGAGAGTTGATGGCTGATCCAGAAGACGACGATCCGGACGATCCCGAAGATCCGGAACAGGACGATAAGCCCGAGCCGCCGCAGCGCATCTTTACGCTGACCGAGGCGGAGCGCGCGCGGCAAGACCTCGAACCCTTCCTGCTTGAAGCGATTTCGTGCCGCAAGAAGCTGTCCGGGATTGACGACCACTTTTCGACGGTTTCCGCGCGCATCATGATGATGGGCGGAGTGGTGGTGCCGTACGAGACGCTGGCCAAGCTGCGCGTGGAGCACCAGCAACTGATGTCCGCGATGAAAGCGTCGCTCGAAAAAATTCTGGAAACCGGCTGCGTGATCAAGGACCTGGACGTGGGGTTGCTGGATTTTCCGGCGATCATCGACAATCAGGAAGTTTATTTTTGCTGGAAATTGGGCGAGGACCGCATCCGCTTTTATCATCGGCAGGATGAAGGATTTTCCGGCCGCAAGCCGCTCGATCCGCGGGACCTCGGTTCTGGAGATATCGTGCAGTAGAGGTCCTTTAAGCTACCGAAAGGATTCCCCTGGCAACGCATCCCCTAAATCGCTTGAAGGATTCCGCTAGCCCGTATTTGCGCTCGGCATCGCATCAGCCTATCGACTGGTTTGAGTGGGGAGAAGAGGCTTTTGCGCGCGCCAGAAAAGAAAACAAACCGATTTTGCTGGATATTGGCGCAGTGTGGTGCCACTGGTGCCATGTGATTGACCGGGAGAGTTATGAGAATCCGGCAATCGCCAAAATCATCAGCGAAAATTTTGTGGCCGTGAAGGTGGATCGCGACGAACGGCCGGATGTGGATTCGCGCTACCAGTCGGCGATCAGCGCGATTTCGCGGCAAGGCGGCTGGCCGCTAACGGGGTTTTTGCTGCCCGACGGAAAGCCGTTTTTTGGGGGCACGTATTTCCCTCCGGAAGATCAGATGGGGCGGCCGGGATTTCGCCGCGTGCTGCTGGCGGTGGCTGATTCTTACCGCAATAAACGGGCGGACCTGGAGCGCGCGGCGCATTCCATCAGTGACGCGGTGGCGCAAGCGGAAGCGTTTGTGGGTGCGCGCGGGGATTTCGATGCTGGCGTGGTGGACGAACAGATCGCCTCCATCACCCAGCTATTCGATATTCGCAACGGCGGATTTGGCGAGTCGCCAAAATTTCCGCATTCTTCGGCGATCGATTTGGTGCTGGAGCGCTACCAGCAGACGAAAGAGAAACACCTGCTGGCGGTGGCGGAAACCACGCTCGAAAAGATGGCGCGCGGCGGGGTCTACGATCAGCTAGCGGGCGGGTTTCACCGTTATTCGGTCGACGAGCGCTGGCTGGTGCCGCATTTCGAGAAGATGAGTTATGACAATTCCGAGCTGCTCAAGAACTATCTGCACGGTTGGCAGGTAACGCAGAATCCGGCGCTGCGCGAGACGGCGGAAGGCATGATTGGCTGGGTCAACGACGTGCTTTCCGATCAGCAGGGCGGCGGTTTTTACGCCAGCCAGGACGCGGACGTTTCGCTGGACGACGACGGCGATTATTTTACGTGGACGCTGGAAGAAGTTCGCGCGGTGCTCAATCCCGAGGAAGCACGCATCATCGAGATGTACTACGACGTGGAAGTACACGGAGAGATGCATCACAACTCGGCGAAGAACGTGCTGTGGGTGGCCAGCAACACGGCGGAAATTGCGCGGACGCTGGGGCTCGAAGAGTTCACGGTGCGCTTAATTCTGGCGAAAGCCAAACGCGAGATGCTGGCCGCGCGGGCGCAGCGGCGGACACCGTACATTGACCGGACGATGTACGTTTCCTGGAACGCTATGTTTGTTTCGGCGTATCTTGAGGCGGGGCGCGTGTTGTCCTCGCGGACCGGCGCGGAGTGCCGCGCGTTTGCGCTCAAGACGCTGGACCGTATGTTGCAGGAAGCTTGGAGCGAAACGCACGGGTTTGGCCATCGCATCGTGGGTCCGGCGCTGCTTGGATCGCTCGACGACCAAGTGTTCGGCGTGCTGGCGCTGCTTGATGCTTACGAAGTGACGCTCAAGGGGCGCTACTTTTCCGCGGCGCGGAAAACCATGGACCTTACGCTGGCGCGATTTGGCGACAGCGAAAGCGGCGGACCTCTCAACGGATTTTTTGACCGGGCGTCAGACGCTCCGCCGATGGGCGGGCTGGAGCTGGGGAGAAAACCGTTTCAGGATTCGCCGACGCCGGGTGCGAATTCCGTGGCGGTTGTGGCGCTGACGCGGATGCACGCGTTGACCGGCGACGAGCGCTATTACCAGGCCGCGAAGGGGACGCTGGAAGCGTTCGCGGGCGTGGCGCCGAAATACGGGCTCTTTGCCAGCAGCTACGGGTTGGCGGCCACGCTGTTTGTGAGCCATCCCCTGCAGGTCGTGGTCACCGGGGCTGCGGACAACCCCGCGGCGCGCGCTCTTGAGGAAGCGGCGCATGGCGTGTTTCGCTTCGGGAAGTCGGTGTTGCGGCTGACACCCGAGATGACGGTTGACGACCTGCCCGCTGCGCTGAAGGAGACTTTGCCCCATCTGCCGCAGGACAAGGCATTTGCCGTGGTGTGCACCGGGCAAAGCTGTTTGCCGCCGACTAGCAACGCCATGCAGCTGGTTGCCCAGCTCGAACGTGGCGTTTCCGGGATGGCCGCCACGAAATAGCGCGCGATTCCTTCTCTCTCTCGGTTGGCAAGCCGTAGAACGAATTGCGCAACCCCAAGACCGCGCACCCTCCCGAACGGGTTAAAGTTCTTTGTTTTGATAACGATTTACAAGTGCTCATCTTAATAGAGCTGCGAGCTAAGTCTAGTTATCGGTACTAGGGCCGCTTACGGAGGCGAAGGGGCTTTTAGCAGCTGCTCAAGGGTTGGGCAGTTCTATTGTAATCTCCAGGTGCCGGGCGAGCACAAGGAACACGAGGATGCGAATCTAAAGATTCGCCGCTACAGAGACTCTGCCGCTGGAACTTGCAGACCGCGTTTCTTATTTTTTGCGGGATTCGGGTGGGACTAGGCCGTTGATGCGGTAGTAGACGACGAGTTGGCCATAGTGTTCGCCGGAGTGCTCGATTAGGCTGTAGGCCAAGTCGGAGATGTGCATTTGCTGTTTGGAGTCGGGCTCGGTGAAGATTTCGCTCATACCCTTGTCGCCTTTGGATTTGATCGCGGTCGCGCCATCTTCCACGGCTTTCTTCACGAAGGCAACGATGTCGGCCTTGGTTCTCAGGTTGTCGCGCTTGGGATCGTCCGGATAGCGGGGCTTTTGGCCTTGCGCGGGGTCGGTGAAGTAATACATGGAAGCCGTGGCGTGGAGTAGCTGGCCAACGAAGGTGCGGGAATCGGGGTTGGGTTTGTAGTCGTATTTGTCTTCGGGAAGATCTTCGGCGATGGCGATGAGTTTGCGCCCGATTTCGTTCCATTGCGCCAGGACGATTTGGGACTCGGTGGCCACGGCTTTGCTGGCTTCTTTTTTCTGCGCCATATCCTGCGGGCCCGCGCCTGCCGCCGCGGAGTATGCGGGCGCGAAGGCGCTGAAGAGGGATAGCGACGCGGCGCCCAGCACAAGCCGCGAAATCCAAGACTTACGATTCATCGATAATCTCCCTGGTCGTCAGGCTGTGGCGACCGGTGGTGGAACTTTATTGCTTTTGACGTACCGCGACCGGGCTCGTTTGCCGCAAAAAGAAGGCCATGACCTCAGAGGCCGCTGAAAAAAAAGGCCAAAGCAATTCCTCGGCCGCTAAAGCGCATTCCTAGGCAAGCACTCCCTGTCGGAGCTACCGCCCGGGCCCCCCTGAAAACCAGACGCTTTCCGTAGCCTGTTTAGCCACGGCTGTAATGCCCGCAGCTATCTTACGCAGGAACAGTGGGCGGCGTCATGTGAAATCCCGGAAGGGCAGACATGCTAAACTGAGTGATGATTCGTCGAGGCATTCGTTAACGTGAACTGGGGATTTTTCATTTTACGGCTGGTCATTGGGTCGGGCGTGCTGGCGCTGCTGTTTTTTTCGCAGCGATTCTGGTACCGCGCGATCTGGCAGATTACCGCTAAGTGGCGGTTTACGACGTCGCGGGTGGCGGTGCGGCTGTGCTATGTGCTGGCCTTGCTCCTGGTGATCCCCGCGCTGCTGGATAGCTTCCCCATGAAGCACCAACATTTTATGCCGCGAACTTCGGCGATCACGGCATTTTCCGGGCTGTGGTTTACCAGCGTGTTGTTTGGGTATTTAGCGGTGAAGGTGGTACGCGGGGTGGACCGCTTGTGGTCCTTGGGACGGCGTGTGCTGAGCGCCAAGCCGGAACGCGCGGAACTTGTCACCACCAAGCCGATGCCGCAAGTGCGGAAAGCCGCGTCGAATACACCGCTGATCTCAGCCGCAAATTCGCCGGCCGATCCATCGCGGCGGTATTTTTTTCGCGCGGCGTCCATGGCGGCTGGAGCTGCGCCATTCCTTGGCGTGATGTACGGCTTTGCGGCCGAGCGATTGAACTATCAGGTGCGGCGCGTGGAGATTCCCATCGCCAAGCTGCCGGCGGCGCTGGACGGAATGAAAATCGCGCAGCTGAGCGATATTCACATGAGCGGGTACATGCCACGTTCGCAGGTGCGCCGCGCGGTGGATATGGCGAACGACCTTGGCGCAGACCTGGCGGTAGTGACCGGGGACTTTATCACCGGACCAAGCGATCCGCTGGCCGAGTGTATCGACGAAGTACGGCGGCTAAAGGCGCCGCTGGGCGTTTGGGGTTGCAACGGGAATCACGAAATTTATGCGCGGGCCGAAGACGCCGCACAGCGGCTGTTCGCGCAGGCGGGGATGAAACTGCTGCGGCACGAAACTGCGCAACTCACTTTTAATGGCGCGGCATTTAATTTGATTGGTGTGGACTATCAGCGCGAGCGCACGCCCGGGGGAAAGCGGCAGCAGGTGCTAGAGGGTGTGGACGCCTTGGTGCGCCGCGACGTGCCGAACATCTTGTTGTCGCACAATCCGAATACATTTAACCGGGCCGCGGAGCTGGGCATTGAGCTTTCGCTGGCCGGGCACACGCACGGCGGACAAATCCAGGTGGAGATTCTGGACCACCGGTTGAGCCCAGCGCGTTTTATCACGGACTATGTGGCGGGATTGTATGCGCGGCCGCTCTTTGCGCAGGCGCCGGATGCGCGCGATGCGCGGCATGAATCGCTGGACGTCGATCCGCATGCGGCGATGGCGCAGATTTATGTGAATCGCGGGCTGGGCACAGTGGGAGCGCCGGTGCGGCTGGGCGTGCCGCCGGAAATTACGCTGATCGTGTTGCGCCGGGCCTGAGCGCCGCAGAAAACACCATGATCCTTCTTGTTATGGGTACTACCGGCTCTGGTAAGAGCACCGTGGCGGAGATGCTGGCGCAGCGGCTCGGCTGGCTGTATCTGGATGCCGACGATTTTCACTCTGCGGCAAACAAAGAAAAAATGCACAAGGGCATTCCTTTAACGGATGCGGACCGTGCGCCGTGGCTGGCGGCGATACACGAGGCGTTGGTGCAACAGGATAAATTAGGGCGCAACGTAGCGCTGGCCTGCTCGGCGCTGAAGCAGGAATATCGCGATGAGCTGAAAGAGAACCTGAACATGCGGGTGGTGTACCTAAAAGGTTCTCAGGCGGTGCTGCGGTCGCATATTGAAGGGCGACACGGGCATTTTGCGGGGGAGTCGCTGCTGGCCAGCCAGCTGGCCACGCTCGAAGAGCCGGTAGATGCGCTGGTCGAGGATGTGAGCCGCACGCCCGAGGCGATCGTGGCGGAGGTTTGCGCGCGATTGAACCTCAAGTAGAGTCCTTGTCCTTCCTTTACTGGTTCCTCTCATTCCTGCGGTATTCCTTAAAGACTGCTACAGCATGTGCCCGATTCTAGCTGCGCGCACCGGAGCGCAATATGACGATTTGTTGCCTCAGTCGCGGAAGAGGCGTGCGGGAACACGCGGGATTATGTCCAACGACGACGCGCAGGAGATTTTTGAAGACGGGCTGGCCTA
>JBEKVU010000036.1:0-15318 GCA_049513775.1 Candidatus Acidiferrum sp. | reverse complement strand
TGCCCCTGTAACTCTTTCTCGTCCGCTTTGATCTGCACTTGCCCTTGCGGTGGTTGCGGTGGCCGTTGCTCTTCCATGAGTTGCGCTCCTCGGATTCTCTCTCGAACTTATCACATGCCGCGGCACGCTGCTCATCCAAGCCACTACGAATTTCGTATTGATCCTATTCCGGGGCACGGCCAATCCTCGCGGTGCTCTTTGCCCTTCCGTGGCGCGAGACGTCTTGTGCCCGGTGAGCCCACAGCCTCCCCTCAGTATTGACATCTTCCGATATTAAGCGTAGTTTAGTAGCAGAGTTTAACGTAGTTAACTAAAAGCAGTTTGTTTTGCCGATGGCCAGTACCCTTCCACCGCCTCTCGAAACGGAACCGCTCTCCGCCGCTGCCGAGGCGCGCGCGTACCAGCCGGTCACTGATCGCCATCCGTCGCTGCCCGAAGCGCACCGAAGCATTCCTATTCGCTCCACAGCCTCCTGGCTCCGCAAACTCTTCGCTTTCGCCGGTCCTGGCTACCTCGTCGCCGTCGGCTACATGGACCCTGGCAACTGGGCTACCGACCTCGGCGGCGGCTCCAAATTTGGCTATCAACTTCTCAGCGTCGTGCTCATCAGTAATCTCATGGCGATGTTGCTGCAAGCGCTCTCCGCCAAGCTGGGCATCGTCACCGGCCGCGACCTCGCGCAAGCCTGCCGCGAACATTATTCGCGCCGCACTTCCTTCTTGCTGTGGATTGCCTGCGAAATCGCCATCGCCGCCTGCGATCTCGCTGAAGTCTTGGGTTCGGCCATCGCCCTGCAACTGCTCTTCGGTTTACCGTTGCTCGCTGGCGTCGTCATCACCGCGCTGGATGTGCTCATCGTCCTCGCATTACAGGGCCGCGGCTTCCGCCTCATCGAAGCGTTCGTCGTCACGCTCATTCTTACTATTGCCGCGTGCTTCTCCTACGAGATACTGATCGCTCGTCCTATCTGGATGGACGCTGCTCGCGGGTTCCTTCCGCACACCGTGATCCTGCGCAATCGCGAAATGCTCTATATCGGCATCGGAATCTTAGGCGCCACGGTCATGCCGCACAATCTGTACCTGCACTCCAGCATCGTGCAGACCCGCGCCTTTGGTTCCGGCATTCGTGACAAGCGCGAGGCCCTGCGCTTTGCCTACATTGACTCCAACCTTGCCCTCGGCATCGCCCTCTTCATCAACGCCGCCATTCTCGTCCTCGCCGCCGCCGCCTTCCACACCCGCGGCATGCACGATGTCGCCGAGATCGCCAGCGCCTACAAACTTCTCAGCCCGGTTCTTGGTGCCAGCCTCGCCAGCACCATCTTCGCCTGCGCTCTTCTCGCCTCCGGGCAAAACTCCACGCTCACCGGCACGCTCGCCGGCCAAATCGTCATGGAAGGTTTCCTCGATATTCGCTTGAAGCCGTGGCTGCGCCGCCTGATCACCCGCGCCATCGCCATCATCCCTGCGGTTTTTACCATCGCCATCGCCGGCGAAGCCAAAGTCACTTGGCTCATCATTCTCAGCCAGGTAGTCCTCAGCTTTCAGCTGCCCTTCGCCGTAATTCCGCTCGTCCAATTCACCAGCAACAAAGAAAGAATGGGCGCCTTTGCCAACTCTCGCCTAACCGCCGCCATCGCCTGGACCGTAGCCGCCGCCATTCTCTTCTTCAATTTCGAGCTCCTATACCTGACCTTCCGCGGCTCCTGATCCGCGCGCCTTTTCCTCTGTAGCGGCCGGGCTTTAGTTCCCGGCGCTTTTTCTTTTTCTCGGTGTCCTCTGCGCACTCGGTGTTAAAAAACACACCAAACGCCTGCACAGACCCGTCACATCAAACTCAACGGGTCCACATCCACCAACACCGCCGTCTGCGGAATCTCCTTTGCCTCGCAGTACGCCAATGCCCCACCAAGCACCTTGGTCATCACCGAGCGCCTCGGCGACTTCAACAAAAACTGAAAGCGGTGCTCCTTCTTCAGCCGCGCCAACGGCGCAGCCGCGGGCCCCAAAACCCGCAGCCCCCTCCCATCATACGGAATGAAATACTCCGCAAGCTGCCGCGACCATTGAATCGCCCTTTCAAGAACGCTATCCCGCACGATCACATTCGCCAGCGCCGTAAACGGCGGATACGCCATCATTTTCCGAAATTGCAGCTCGCGATCAAAAAATCCCCGGTAATCCTGCCGCACAGCATCTTGAATCGCGTAGTGCTCTGGATAAAATGTCTGAATCAGCACGCGCCCTTTTAAATCGCCCCGGCCCGCGCGCCCAGCCACCTGTGTCAACAACTGAAACGTCCGCTCCGCCGCGCGAAAGTCCGGCATGGAAAGGGAAGAGTCCGCGCCAATCACGCCCACCAGCGTCACACCGTGAAAATCATGGCCCTTCGCCAGCATCTGCGTTCCCACCAGAATATCCAGCGCCCCGCTGGCAAATGCCCCTAAGGTCTCCTGGAATTGCCGTTTGGTGCGCGCGGTATCGCGATCGAGCCGCGCAATCCGCGCACCGGGAAACTCTTTGCGCAGTCTTTCTTCCAAATGTTCCGAGCCTTCGCCAAAAAAATAAACGTATTTCGATCGGCACGTGGGGCATTGCAACGGCACGCTCTGGATCGACCCGCAGTAGTGGCACTCGAGCCGATTGCGCTGCTTGTGATGCGTCATCGAAATGCTGCAGTTTTCGCACTGCACCGCTGCGCCACAGCTCCTGCACAGCACAGACCACGAATACCCGCGCCGGTTGATCAGAATAAGCGCCTGCGTCATGTTCGCCAGGCATTCCTGAATCCCCCCCTGTAGCGCGGCGCTGATCGGGCTGGTCTGCTTGGTGCGCTGAAACTCTTCGCGCAGGTCCACGACTTCCACGCTGGCTAAGGCGCGATCCGCTACGCGCGCCGCCAGCGTCAACAATTCATACTTTCCATTCTCCGCGTTGTAGAAAGATTCGAGCGATGGCGTCGCCGAGCCCAGCAGCGCCAGCGTATTTTCCATCTTCGCGCGTACGATCGCCACGTCGCGCGCGTGATAGCGTGGCGTCTCCTCCTGCTTGTAACTGTTCTCCTGCTCCTCGTCAACGATAATCAGACCCAGGTTCTCCACTGGCGCAAAAATTGCCGAGCGCGTCCCCACTACCACGCGCGCTTCGCCGTTGCGCACCCGCCACCATTCCCGCGCCCGCGCCACTTCGCTCAGCGCCGAATGCAGCACTGCCACGCCTTCAAAGCGCGCCCCAAACCACGCCCGGAACTGCCGGCCAATCCACAGCGTCAGCGCAATTTCCGGTACCAGAACAATCGCCGTCTTGCCTCGCGCCAAAGCGTCCTGCACCGCTCGCAGATAAACTTCGGTCTTCCCGCTGCCGGTCACGCCAAACAAAAGTTGCACGCCAAATTCGCCGAGCGCCGTGCGTTCGCGAATTGCCCGTAGCGCGGACTCCTGATGCGCATTTAATTCATGCGCCGGCGGCACGTATCCCGCATCAAACTCATCCTCCGCCGGATCGACCGGCTCCTCCCAACTCTCCAGCACCCCGTCGCGCAACATCCTTTCAATGACCCCGCGCGAAACCCCCGCCAGCTTCAGCAATTGCGAAATCGGCAGCGGCCCCCGTTGCCGCAACAACAAGTCCTGGATTCGCTGAACACGCCGCGTCTCAGCAGGGTCAGCCGTAGATGCTGTTCTCGGTTGCAGCGAGGCGTCAGCTTCGTTGTCTTTCCAAGCGATGACGCGCTGCGTTTTCCGCGCGGTGCCCGAAACGCGCTCGCGTATCTCGATCAGTCCCCGTCGTTCCAATTTCTGCAAACGCGACGCGTCCATCCCGGATTTAAGCGCCCGGGAAAAAGAAAGCTGCCCTTTTTTCTCCGTCAACCGCAGCAACAGCTTGGTCTCTTCTGGATCGCAACCCGTTAGGAATTCCGGAGCACCATCGTGCAGCCTCCTCTGCGCAATCGCCTCGCGCCCAGCGTCAGTAAGAAACATTTCGCGAACCACTTTCACGTCCGTTACTGGCGGCAACATCCCGCGAAACACCTCGCCAATCGGCGCCAAATAATATCCGCCGATCCACTGCGCCAGCTCGATCAGTTTCGGAGTCAGCGCCGGAACTTCATCCAGCACCTTCGTGATGGCTCTGATCTTCACCTCGGATTGCACGCTGGCCGGCAGCGCCTCAAGCATCTCCACCACCGCGCCGACCATGGTTTTCCGGCGAAAGGGCACCAGCACCCGGCTCCCTGGCTGCACCGCGGCAGCAAGCGCTTCAGGAATGGCATAAGTAAAGAGTGTGCGCAGCGGAACCGCCAGCGCCACATTGCAGTAAGAAAAACTCATTGGCGAGTAGTGTAGCAGCACGCGGAAAAACGCCGCGCCGCAGGAAGCGCGCGGTAACGCTTAAAGCGCGGCAGTCAAGTGGAACACTGCGTCCCGCTTCATCGCTGCTTCACTCTCTTGCGATCTTTCGACCACCGCCCCAGCCGAAACTCATTCGTGTGCTGTGTTGCCCGGTCGCTGATGCGCACCTGCACTTCGCCGTTGGCGTCGCAGGTGTACTCCTCTTCGATCAACAATTCCATTGAGGGCGCCATGCGCCGCACCGGTTGCTCCACCAGGTCGGCGGAATCCGGCAATAGCGGATCGAACGCCACGCGAATTTCATCCCAGTTGCTGATCTCGCCCTCGGGCTGATTGTCGACCCCCAGCTGCCCGCACTCTAAATAGCGAAAATATCCGATGTTGTGCGCCGGCCGGTACGAGCGCACGATGCGCAGCGGTTCGTGGCCCCGCGACGGCAGCTTCGCCCCTCGGGGAAAGATGACGTCGAACACAATCGTTCGCCCATCATCCGCTTCGCGCCACACTCCGAAGTTTTTTGTGAATTGATCCCGCAGTGGCCGGTCTTCATGCCCCTCCGCGCGAATTGCCAATCCGATGGCCGTGGCCGAACGCATATAGGCCGAGCGACGCACCCGCCGCCCGAACGTCTCGCGCAGCACGCGCGCCACGGAAGGCAACTCCGATCCACCTCCCGTCAAATACAGAGTGTCCACCGCGTGTTCCGGATGCGCCGCAAGCAAATTCTCCACCACGCCGCGCGACGATTCCACCAGCGGCCGGCACCGTTCATAAAACACCTCCACGCCGATGGAGACTTCTTTCCATTCCTTCCGCACGCGCTCCAGATCAATCGTGATTTTGCGGCTATTGGGGTTCAGCGCTTCCTTTTTCTCGCGGCACTCATCGAACAGCAAATACCACTCCGCGCCCGTTAGCGATTCTTCTGCCGGCTCGGGCTTGCCGGCTTCAGCCAGAGCTAAGAGCGCCAGAATCTCGTCGAAATCGTCTCCACCCAAATCCGGGATACCGTCCGAAGCGATCACCGACCGTTCAGCTTCGTCTAGCGCCACCAGTGAAACGTCAAACGTTCCGCCGCCCAAGTCATAAACGAGCAATCCGCCCTTCTCGCCATTCCTCGAACCGTTCTTGTCGCGATGCACAAACTCCACCGCGGCCGCCGAAGGTTCATTCATCAGCCCAAGCACTTCAAAGCCCGCCGCTCGCGCTGCTTCCTGCGTCAGGAACCGCTGGTTGCTGTTGGCGTTCGCCGGCACGCCCAGCATCGCTTGCAGCCGGTCGTACTTCCTGGCTCCCAAGGTGGACTTATCCATCAGGTCGCGACGCAGCGCCTCCATCATCTCCGTCATGACTATGGAGAGATTGATCCGCCGTCCGGCTACTTCCACCACGCTTGTAGGATCGGCGTTCTTCAGGCAGCGCTTGAGCGAGCGCACCACGGTCCACCCAGGCTTCCCCTGCCGCTCCAGCGCTTCCCAGCCGTACACCCGCTGGTCTCCCGAAACCGCCAGCAGCGAGGGAAACCAGTCCCTCACGCGCGCATCCGGGGCTTCAAACGTCACAAGGGGATAGTTACCGCGATCCGCTGCAGCGACGACGATTCGTGTCGTTCCAAAATCGATTCCAATTTTCACAACATATTTAGTTTACGGTGTCGCGCCGTTCCCGCCAAGTCCGGAGGACATCTTATCGTGGCCAGTGCTCCGAATTTTGGACCCACACCACGCAAAACCTTGACTCCGTAATTTCCGCATGGTTCACTCGCCGGCATGTGGCCGGAAACGCACCAAATCGGTCCCTGGGCGTTCACGCTCTATGACCTAATGCGCGTAACAGCGATTGCGGCATCACTCACGATCTGCCTGCTTTTAAACCGGCGGCAGGGAATCTCTCCGCGTCAGACGCTGCTGATTGCTGTGCTGAGTGTTCCGCTATCCGTTGGAGCCGCGCGCCTGCTTAACGCCGCGGAATACGGCGCCACCTGGGCGAACTGGAACACGGAATTTCTCGGCAACCCCGGTTCTTCGATTTACGGTGCGCTGTTCGCGTGTATTGGCGCGGTTATCGCGCTCACCCACCTCTTGCGCATCTCTACGTTGCGTTTTCTCGATGCCGGCGCCCCAGCTATGGCTGTCGGCGAAGGGGTCAGCCGCATCGGCTGCTTCTCCGCGGGCTGCTGCTACGGCAAACCGTGGAACGGTCCGTGGGCCGTGGTTTTTCCTTCCAACAGTTTTGCCGCCATCGACCAACACTACCGCGGCATGCTTGAGGGCGGAAGCTCGCACTCGCTTCCGGTTCATCCCGTGCAACTCTACGGCGTAATCTTGATGGCCCTGCTGACTTGGGGCTTGCTCTGGCGTTTCCGCCGCCCGCACGCAGATGGCACAATTTTTTGTTTTTTCTTGATCGCCTACGGCGTCTACCGCCTGGCCATCACGCCATTTCGCACCGAAGTGCTCACCAGCATGGAAGCCTTCAGTGCGATATTCATCACCGTGGGAATTGTGGGATTGCTTTGGCTAAACCGTACCAGCCCAGCAAGCTGAGCGAAGTTACCGAGAAGGCGCTGACTTCCGCCGTTCTTCTCGCGATCACCATTCCTGTGTTTTATGGCGCCGAAGCGCTGATGACGCTTCACCCTGTGGCGGGCTGGCTGGTCACCCGCTGGGACGCAAAAATTCCTCTCATCCCCGCTGCCGTGTGGATTTACATGTCCTGGTATTTCGCGCCGTGGTTGGTGCTTGCCGCGCCTACGAGAGAGTTTCGCCGCATCGCCGCTGCCATTGTCGTGGCTTTTGTGAGCTGCATGATTTGCTACGTCTTGTTTCCAGCCGCCGTCGAGCGGCCGGTCATTCCGGGCCCAACCCTTTCAGACAGTGCTCTGCGCTTTCTCTACCAACACGATCCGCCGTGGAATATTTTTCCCTCTTTCCACGCGGCTCTGTGCGCCGTGCTGTGGCGGTCCGCGAACGGTGGCCTTCTGGCAAGACGCGCGATGCAGGTTTGGATGGCCGCGATTTGCGCCGCGTGCTTGCTGACCAAGCAACACAACATTCTGGACATCGTGGCTGGGATATTGGTGGGCGCCAGTGCACTCGTGGTGGTTACCGTCGCACTGCGTCGTTTCCCGCGCTTAGCAGCGTCCGAAGCCAATCCTGGCGATTAGTTGGCAACGGAGGGCGTCACCGCCGTAGCGTCACCGTCGCTTAGTTAATCTTGTTGCCGCCACCTGAGGGTTGCGACCCGCCCGGCAGCCGTTGGTCTTTGGATTTGGTCAGCGTGCCGCTCATCAGCAAGTTTCCCGTAGCCGCGTCAAAAAGCGCGTACGCCGTGTCGAATGCCACCGTCCTACTTGGCGGAGGAGTGGTGAAATAAATCGGTCCGCGAATGGTGGCGAATCCCACCATCTGATCGGCGGGAAGCCCCGTTGACTCGCCCTGCAGCCGCGCCGTCACCGCTTGCGCGGAAATGAATTCGACGCTTTCCACTTGCAGTTGTGAAATGTCGCCGGTGCTTCTCGCCAGTCGGTGGGTCTGCACAAATTGTGTGACGTCGTCTTTGCCGAACGGTTGCGGCCCGGGCTTCACCGCCAGCCCCTTCACTCCCTGTGGACGCTTCGGCGTTCCTTGCGGCATCTTCATTTCCACGGCGTTTTCCGGGCGATGCGCGCGCTCGCAGCCAGCCATACCGCAGAGGGTTCCGAGAACCACGATTACTGGAATCTTTTTATTCATGACCGTCTTCCTTTCGATGAGATTCAGTCACCTCAGGGCGTGTGCGTGGTGAAATTGCCGCCTTCCGGCGCGCCGGAGGATCCGGGAGCCTGCGCCCAGCTGCCGACCGGAGGATTCTGGCTGGTCACGCTGCCAATCGCGTTTTGCGCGTTATACCAGAAGATATACGCCGAATCTAAAGCCTGGACCGCCCAGATGTTTCGCGTGAAGTTTGCCAAACCGGCAGAGGCGTTGTTTTTCGAATCGCTCGGCGAGCCCGCCAACTCTTGCCCGATGATGATCTCTTTAGCCACCATCTGCGGAAATGGGCTCCCACATCCATTGGTGCCCTGCACCGAGGACGTTCCGTTGTACAGCGTGCTTTGCGAATCGTTGTAGACGAACACCAGATAGGTGTTCGGCGAGACGCGCCCGTCCTTGATGATCATGTAGTGGTCGACGGTGCCCACTGGATCGGGGCTACCCAAATAATGCGAGTTGAACGTGTTGCCGGTCCCCGGTCTGCCATCGGCCCAGAAATAGGTTGGGCTACTGCCTTCGTTAACCGTGGTGCCCGTTTCCACCCAGCACATTCCGAACTCGTTGCTCGTGCAATTTGGCGAGGCCGTGTCTACCAGCCACATCTCGTCGTCCACAAACCCGCCACAACCGTTGGGGCACGACATTTCCACTTGCGTGATATCCGCATAGCTTCCGAAATACTCCGTGTTTTGACTCCAGAAGTTCACTCCGTAGCAATGGCCTGAACTGGGATCGCCGCAGCTATACGCCGCAGCACGATCCGTGAAGGCCAGCATCAACAGCAGAGGAAGAATAAATTGCAACACACGCATACTGATGCGAAGAGAGACCCACATAAAACCTCCTGCCGCCTAACCAAAAAGTGTCCAGCACCCATTTCGCTTGATGCGATGACGTGCCCCTGAGGGCGCTGTTTGTGGATAGTGTGGCTACCGAGCAAAGCGTTTCAAATTGGACGGGGAATGCGAGCGTCGGCACGCCAAAGTCGCAGTTCGAAGCAATCGCAATGGCTCGCGAACCGGGCTCGCCGGGGTGCGCGGTTGGCTAAAGGGCTCAATGGATAACGGCTATTTCGTTCTGTAGGTAAACGTCAGCTTGGTCTCTTCGTTGACCACCAGCGGCCGGACGAAGCGATACGACGTCCCAGTGCGTGGCACATCCACGGCGACGGGGAGCACCCCAGCTACCCGCTGCTGCAAACTGAAAACATTGGCGGACGCCGGCGGCGGTGGTGCAGGTTGCGGCGCGTTTGCCCCTTTCTCTTTTTTGTTTTTGCCGCCGACCAAACCCAAGTCCAGGACGGTGGATCGGCTGGACTCGACTGTCAGCGTTTCGGCTGCGGATCCCACGTCTAGCGTCAAGCGATACGCATTCGGATTCGCCGCCTCGTATGAGATGTTTTGCCGCAGCATCTGAAAGCCCGGAGACGACACGGTGATTTGGTAGTTCCCAGACGCGAGCCCGGAAGTAACCCAGTAACCTTCGGGAGTAGTCGCCACGCTGGACGAGTTTCCCGTAGCCATGCTGCGGATTTCGACGTTGGCGTTGCTGATCGCCGTTCCTGTCCTGTCCATCACATAGCCCCCAAGCTGCCCAGCCCCAAGCGCAACATTCGGTGTGAGCATCTCGAGCCCAATCACATTGCGTCCGTTCGTTCCCAGTCCGCCGCCGCTCCCCGCTCCCACGCCTACGCCAGCTTGAAAGCTTCCGCGAGCAGCGGCTTCAGCGCCGGCGTAAGCCGCATAGGTTGGCGCGGGCGGAAGCAGCGACGCGTCGGTCAAATCTCCCGCAAAATCCTTCACCTTGAACTGATCCGGCAAAAACAACTCCCACTCGAGGAACCCGATGGGCACGTCCATCTTCGGCAGCGCAATGTCCCCATCACCTTTCTTCGCAAACGGCGCGCCGGAGTGCAAAAACACAAATGACACCGTATACGCTCCCGCAGGCCGGAACCCCGTTCGCAGCAGTGGCACACGGTTGCCGTCCACGCCTTGCACCGGCTTCACTTTTTCTCCTGCGACCTCGGCGCTCAGAATGGTCGCCCCCGCCGGCAACTCCACTTTTAGAAATGGCTGCGCCTGATTCTTCACCGTGAGTTTCACTTCGGTCAGTGAGCGCCCCTCGGACGTCACCAGCGTCGTCACCGTGGCCCGCTCCGCAATCGCCGCCAGCACGCTCGAATCCGGGAACCGCGTCCACTCCAACGCG
Source organism: Candidatus Acidiferrum sp. (assembly GCA_049513775.1). Lineage (GTDB taxonomy): Bacteria > Acidobacteriota > Terriglobia > Acidiferrales > UBA7541 > Acidiferrum. Next base: position 4,998 of record JBEKVU010000036.1, on the reverse strand, counting down.
AGCCTTGGCGATTCGCTCGGTTGCCGGTGATATCGAAACGCCGCTTGCAGCGAATACCGCGAAAGCGCACGCAAGTACGGATTCACTTCCTTAATGTCCAGCCGCTTCAGCCCGCCCCCTTCCTTTGCCGTCAGCTCCAGCGTCCCCTGGCCTTCCACGAGCACCTCGCCCGTTTCCCGCTGCGCATCCTTCAACGCCAGAATCGGCACCGCCGCCGCGGAATCGCTGATCGGCCGTTCGCACGAAATAAGAAACTGCTGCGGTCCTGTTCCATGACTCGTCACTTTTAGTGCCAACACGCTATTTTGCACTTCGCTCGATTCCAGCGTCGGCCCATTCACTGCGGTCACTTCAAATCCCTCCGGTATGGCCACGCTAAATTGTTCCGCCTCTCCCTGCAACACGTTCACATCCAGCAGCGTCGCGATCTCCAAATCCGATTCCGTCACCGACACCAGCGACTTTACATCCGAAAGAAATCGGACCTCGCGCGGCGTCACCGGCGCCACCACCTCGCGCGTATTCCAAAACACATTCGCCGTTTGCCCCGGCACCAGCGTCGCTTCAATCTCCGTGTTTCCGCCCACCGACGCGCGATGCGTGATGATCCCGTGACTCACCTGCACGTTGGTGCGTTCGCCCGGCACGGTCAACCCCAGCCGCACGCTCCCGGCCATCGGCACGGGAAGCGAAAAAGAAGCTCGACCCGTCTCAAGCGCCAGCGCCAGCCCCGCGTCCAGGGTCAGCGCAAACTCCGCCTCCCCGGGAAGAATCGCGGTGTGCGTGGTGTTCTCGAGCAGCAGCGGCAAAGGCTTCGCGCCGTGCCGCGCTTCAAACACCGTGAAGCCGGACACCAGCGGCACTTTCGTCTCGCCCGCAGCCAGCGTCTCTCCTTCGAATTGCAACGACCCCAGCACATTTTCATCCGCTACATGCAGCTTCATCTCCGCGTGCTTCAGCACGTACGCGGCGGGTGGCGCTTCCGATTTTTTCCCCGGACGATTCGCCAGCGCGAGCAACCGGTTGTACTCATCGAGCGAGAGCGCCACGTTTCCCGTGGCCAGCGGCGGCGCGTCCACTCGCTGCTGCGCAAATCCCGGCGAGACCACAACGAGCATCGCGGCGAACAAAGAAAAAAGTTGGCGTTTCACTTGCCGCCTGCCTTCTTGTCCTGCTGATACGTAAACCCCGCCGAGGCCGGCTGATTTTCACCGGTAAGTTCCGCAATCAAATACAGCGAAGGGCCATACGCCGGAAGATTTACTCGCACCGGCAAAATCCCCGCAGCCCGGGGCCCTCGTTCGCTCGCATGAAATTTATCCACCAGCGTCTGCGCCGATTTCTTGGATAGATCGTCGCGTTCCTTCCGATCTTTGTCATCAAGAGCATTCGCCTCCGCGCCGGTATACGCCGGGCCCGGCGCCGCCGTGGCAACGGCGGTAGGGCTACCAAATCTGTCGGCGCGGTCAACCACCGTCCCGGCTCCCGCGGTAGAAACAACGCTATCCACCAGCGGCTCCGCAACATCCGTCAACAGCACCCGCGAAATCGGATTCGCGTAATTCTCGACGCGAAACGCCCCGGTCTCCGCCGCAACCCGAAACTGCGGCGGATAAAACACCTGCAAGCCCGTCCGCGAAATCGGCAAGTCCACGGCCGGCAGCGCCATCCTAAACCGCCCTTTATCCGTCCAACTCGTCCCCGGCGCAAAATAAACCACTTCCACTGCAAACTCTGGCGCATCTTCCCCCGCCCGCGCCTTTGCCAGCGGCACCAGCAGACTTCCATCGGGCGCCGAGCCCGGACGAATGGGCTTCCCCGCAAGCCCGGCGCTCCACAGCGTCGCGCCCGCAGGCAACGCAATTTTCACAAAGCTCCGTGAATTATTCCGCACCGCATACCGCGCCTCCACCAGCGACTTCCCATCCTTCGTCAGCAACACGCGATACCGCGCCTCCTCCACATTCGCCAACAACACCGCCTGCTGCGTGTAACGCGAAACCTCCAGATGCAGTGACCGCACCGCCTGGGCATCTGGCGAATGATCGCGAAACGCCTTCAGCGCCGGAGACTCGCGGCTTGCCACCGGCTCTCCCAAATCGCTGGCGTCAGCGCGCAGCAGACCTTGCGTCTTCACCGACTCTTCCTTAATCTCCCCCGCGCCCAAAATATCCACGCCCACGCCACCCGTTTCACGCTCCACTCCGCTCAGCCGCAGCAGCGGAACATCGATCGCCCCGTCGCGTGGCAACGCCGCTTCGCCCGCAATCACAAAACTTGTCGATTGCTCCGCCGGTTCGATGAACGTAATCAGCAGCTCGCCGTCTTTCATTTCCCAATCCGCCACCGACGCGCCCTGCACCTGATTGATCGTCACGTTCGCCGGAACCTGCACCCGCGCTTCCTTCGCTGCCCCTTGCGTAACATCCAGCTTCACGTTCGCGCTCAGCGCCGTGGAATCTTCTCCCAGCCCCAAAAATTGCGTCAGCGCCCCATGCATGCGCAACGGCATCGCTGATTGGTGCTCTTGCACTTTCCTCCGCCACGCAAAGACGATCGGCTCCGTCCCTTTTCCAAACGCCGTCCACTTTCCGCCGCCCGCCACCTCGTGCGTCTCCGAAAAAAGCCCGCCGTACAGCGCTAGCTCTACGCCACTTCGCGGAATCTCGAGCACCACGCGCGTCACGCCAGAAGACGTCGACGGCAGCGCCAGCCGTTCCTCCCCAGTGGTGGTCGAAATAGGCAGCGCAATATCCAGCGTAATCACTGCCCGCCCCGGATGCGAAAGCAACGCCGAAAGCTGCGTCGGCTGCCCCACGGAAAGCGGCGCCAGCGAAAGCGCCTTCCCATCCAGCAAAGCCTCCCGTACAAATAATCCGGGCGGCACCGGCACGCGCACCCAGCCATTTTTTAAAACGTCTACCGTCAGCGTCGCGCGCCCCGTCGCCACGCTCGCGTCATTCCCCGCCTCCACGCGCAAATCGTAATCCACGCGGCTCAGCGTCGCGTCCACCGGCGGCGGCTCCGGCTCGCGCTCCGCCGGAAACGCCTTCACCCGCAGCGTCCGATAATCCGGCACGGAAATCACCACCCACCCAGGAGAATGCCCAGTGTCTTGCGGAGAATGAATCGTGTCTTGCGCGCGCACCGTCCCGCCGTCAAACAGCAGCAACGCCAGCGCACAGAACGATGTCAGCACGCAGCAAACACGAGCAAAATTCGCCAGCAAAGAAACGCACTTCGGCGATCGCCGAGGGCAGTGTGCAGTAGGCATGGCTTATACCTCACGTGCTAATAGAACGCACCCACACAGATTTCTTGCGCCCAGAAAGGGTTGCTTAATCCAACAATTATATATGGGACATCGCAGGAGCGAGTTGTTTTAGCCGTTGCCGTTGTAGCGGCCGGGCTTCAGAGTCTGTGTGAGAACTGGCGTTGACGCGTCCCGTATTCTGCCCGAGGGCGGGGGCGCGATGGGGAAATTTTTGGAATACAGCCCGGACGAGGAGTATTTGCTGCCGCCGAGTGTGCGCGACGTATTGGGCGAGGGGCATTTGTGTTCTTTCCCGCCGCGCGTGGCGGCGAAACTGAACCTGAGCTCTTTTCGTGACGAGTACGGCGTGGAAGGCGCGCCGGCGTACGCGCCGGAGATGCTGATTTCGGTTTGGCTGTACGGGTATGCGCTGGGGGTGGCCAGTTGGCGGCGGCTCGAGCAGCGCGTGCGAGAGGATTTGGCGTTTCGCTATTTGGCGGGCGGGGCGGCGCCGGATCACTGGACGCTGAATCATTTTCGGCGGCGGCACGGCAAGGGGCTGAATGATCTGTTTACGCGCGTGGTGGAACTGGCGCGCGAAAGCGGAATGGGGCGGCTGGGTCACGTGGCCATCGATTCGACGCGCATCGCGGGATCGCATTGACACCGAGCAAGCGTTGCGCAAAGCGCGGGCGCGCATTCGGCAGCAGATTCGCCGTTTTGCCGCGGCCGCGGCCAGAATTTTGCGCCGTTGGCAAGGTTCTGGCCACCTACGGTTAGGCGTCCTGGCAAACGCCCGCGCAAACAACAACGCGGCGGCTATCGTTTGGTAGGTCTCTTTCTTGATTTGGTCCTAGCACCAGCGCTTTTCCCGCCCCGCTTTGCACCGCCTCGCTTGGCTCCAACCTCTTCCACGTTCACCCGTTTCGCCGCAACCCTCTTCGCCCCCGCCTTCGCATTCTTCTCCAGCCGCACCTGCCAAGCCGCCCGCAACGCCCCCGCCAGCACATCCTCATTTGCCTCCGCCAACCGAATATGCGTGCTCCCCATCCGTCCCCACCCGCCGGCAATCGGCAAAAATATCTCCGGCAACTCCGCGACAAACGCCGCCTGCTGCTCCACCGTCAACATCAAATTCCCATAACCCATCTTCTCTGAAGCCAGCGTCGCAAAGATCCTCCCGCCCACGCGAAAGTCCGCCGCACCCATGTGCGACGCTTCCTCCGCCCCAGGCAAGCTCAGCGCCATTCGCCGAAAATCTTCAGGTGTCATCGGCGCCTCCAGCCTCCGCGCGCTATCGTACACCAACCCGGAATCGCGATTCGGCAGCGCCGAGCCCCTTAGGAAGACCGCCTCTCCTTTGAATCACTATCATGACCAAACACTTGGTCCAGCGTCCGCGCCAACTGCTCAATCGTATCCGGCTTCAAAATCAAATCCCGCAGCCCCATATGCAGCGCCCGTTCCTGATCCTCCGGCCGCACATAGCCGGAGGTCATCACGATCGGCAGGTCCGGACGAATCTCAAGTAGCTGGCTCGAAAGATCGAATCCCGAAAGCTGCGGCATTGCCAAATCCGTCACCACCGCGTCGAACGCCTTGGGATCGCTACGAAACAGTTCCACTGCCTTCACTGGATCGTTTTGCCCCGTCACTCGGTACCCCAGCCGTTCCAGCGTCCGCTTCACCAGTGCCACCAGCGGCTCCTCGTCGTCCACGTACAGAATCGCTTCCGTGCGCCGCTG
>JBEKVU010000035.1:0-15343 GCA_049513775.1 Candidatus Acidiferrum sp. | reverse complement strand
CCAAGCGGAAGATTTTTGATTGGGCGATGCGCGTGGCGGGGCAAACGGCGCTATGGCGTTGCGGCGAAAAGAACGTGGGGCTGGGGCTCAAGTTGCAGTGGGCGCTTGCCGACAAGCTGGTGTATTCCAAGATTCGCGCGGGAACGGGTGGGCGGTTGCGCGTGGTGCTATCCGGCGGAGCGCCGCTGGCCCGCGAGTTGACGGAATTTTTCTGGGCGATTGGGGTGCCGATTTATCAGGGGTATGGGCTGACGGAAACTTCGCCGGTGTTGACCTCGAACTATCCGAAGAACCGCGTGGGCAGCTCTGGGAAAGCGATCGCCAGCGTGACGCTGCGCATTGCGGAGGATGGAGAGATTCTGGCGAAGGGACCGTGCGTGATGCAGGGATACTTCCAGAACCCAGGCGCGACGCGAGAAGTGCTGGATGAGGCGGGGTGGTTTCATACCGGGGACATCGGGCATCTGGACAAGGACAGCTTTCTTTATATCACCGACCGGAAGAAGGATTTGCTGAAGACGGCGGGCGGAAAATTCGTGGCGCCGCAGCCGATTGAGAACGCGCTGAAGACGAGTCCGTTCATTTTGAACGCGGTGGTGATTGGAGATAGGCGGAAGTTTGTAACGGCCTTGATCGTGCCGAATGGGACGACGATCGCGCCGAAAGCGGCGGCGGAGAACTTGCGGTTTGCCTCGAACGCGGAGATGGCGGCGCATCCCTTTGTGAGGACGCTGATTACGGCGGAAGTGCAGAGGCTGACCAGGAACATGGCGCAGTATGAGAGCATCAAGCGTTTTGCGCTGCTGCCGGATGATTTTACGTTTGATGATGGGAGTTTGACGTTTACGCTGAAGTTGAAACGGCGGGTGGTGGAGAAAAAGTATCACGACGTGATCGAGGGGCTGTATGCGGATGTTGCGGAGCCGCGGCCACAGTTGCAGGACTAGCTTGTGCGTGCAGGGGAACACGGTGTGTGCGGCGGGGTGCGGTTGGTGCCTTGGGCGCTTTCGGTAAGTCGCTTTGAATCAATCACTTGAAAATGGCTTGAGGCATGCGATAGGCGAGTGTGTCTTTAGGAGGCACTTATGTCGCTGCATACAGCTAGTTCTGGCAACGAAAAACACGAAGAATCACGACGCGAAAATAAGCAAATGGAGCCGGTATTTCACGTCACCGAATCGCAGGATGGCGCCGGGGCGGAGCGCGCGCACGTGATTGCGATCTGCATTGGGCTGTTTATTTTTGCGATTGTGGTGAGCCAGTTTGGGCGGCCTTCGCGTGCGCGGCAGGCGGAATTTTTGCGCGGGGCGGCGAAAGTCCAGGCGCTGGGCAAAACGGCCAAGAGTGCCGAGACCGTGCGCGAGGTTTCGGCGAGCGGGGCCGATGCGCGGACCGAGAGGGCGAGAGTTGCGGAAGAGAAAGAGTTGACGCCGGCGGTCTACGCCAGCCGCAAGTATGGAGTGGCGTGGCAGTTTCCGCGGACGTATGTGCTGCGCAAAGGGGCGAACGCGGGGTTGGATTTGTACGGGCACAACGCGACGGCGTCGGCGATGGCATCGGCGGGCAGGGTGACGTTGGCGACGGTGATTATACCGGCGCGAGTGTATGCGGGGACAGATTTTCAGATGGCGGCGTTGACGGCGCGGGTGAATGCCGTGGTTTCGCAGGCGGAGTGCGGGAAGTTTCGGCGCGCTAGTTCGGACACTGGGGATGCAGTGGAGTTGGTGCCTTCGGCAGAGACTGTGGGCACGATCGATTTTGCGGAGGCGGACGCGGCCGCGCCGGACGCGGGTGTGGCGGACGGTGACGGGTTGGCGACCGGCGGGGCGACGCAGGAGAAGTTTTATCACGTGTATGAGAATGAGGCTTGCTATGAGTTTGCGATGCGGGTGAATACCGGGGATTTGGCGAGCCCAAGAAATTCGACGCGGGTCGACCGGGATGAGGTGTTTGATCGGCTGGAGGAGATTTTGACTAGCGTGACGATTGTGCCGGTGCGGGGTGGGGCGGGGGCGAATGAGGCGCATGGGAATTAGAGGTGCCCGTTGCCAAAAAAATGCACGGTTCGGCCTCGGCGAAAGACGGTACGAGATTTAATTTCTGACGCCCGGGCAAGCTGGAGCGCAGCATGCTGCGCCCTTACAAGAGTGATAAGAACCTCGCGCAGCTACTGAATGAGTTTGCCGTCGGGGGAGAGGATGTGGACTTCGCCCAGGTTTAGCTCGCGGATGCCGGGTTCGATTTTGGCGCGGTCTCCGACGACGATCCAGATGATGTTGTCTGGGTGCACGATGGTTTTGGCGGCGGCTTGTACTTCGGCGACGTTGAGGGCGCGGACTTTGCCGGCGTAGGTTTGCCAGTAGTCGTCGGGCAAGTTGTATTGGACTTGATCGTCGATGGAGGTTTCGAGATCTGCGAGAGTTTCGCGCGAGCCGGGGAGTTCGAGCGTTTCCTGATCTTGCGTTTTCGCTAGTTCGGCGGTCGCGATGGGCTTGTCGGTGAGGATTCCGCGCAGTTCCTTGTTAATTTCCACTAGAGATTCTTTGGTTTTATCGGTTTGTACAGGCGCGATGATGCGGAAGGGGCGCTGGCCGCGGGCTTTGGTGAAGCGCGTGGCGGTGCCGTAGCTCCAGTGCTTGTCTTCGCGGAGATTCATGTTGATGCGGGAGCCGAACTGGCCACCGAGTTCGTCGTTCATGGCGACGATGGCGACTTCTTGCGGATTGGAAGTGGGCGGGGCAATGCTGCCGGCGTAGATGACGGATTGCTGGGCGCCGGGCTTATCCATGATGTAAACGGCGGATTTTGCGGGCAGAGAGACCGTATCGATATTTTTCTTGGGGACGTCGGAGGACTTCCATGTGGCAAAGAGTTTTTCGAGCTTGGGTTTGATCTCGTCGAGTCTGGTGTCGCCGACGATGACCAGCGTGGAATTGTTAGGACGGAACCAGACGCTGTGGAATTTGACGAGATCTTCGCGGGTTAGTTTTTCAACGCTTTCGGTGGTGCCGGAGCCGGTGAGTGAATTACCGTAGGCGTGACCCGCGCCGTAGAGCAAACCGGGCAGAACGCGCAGCGGCATGGAGGTGGGTGTATTTTCTTCGCGCTTGATGCCGGCGAGTTGCAATTTTTGCTGGCGCTTGAAGTCGGCTTCGGGGAATGACGGATGGAGAGCGATATCGGCGAAAAGATCGAGCGAAGGATCGAGCTTCGATTTGAGCGCGGACATATTTACGAAGGTGGAGTCGAGGTTGGAAGAGGCGGTCAACTCGGCGCCGAGCAGTTCGAGATGATCGCTGATCTGCAAGGCGTCGAGGGTTTTGGTGCCGCCGGTGAGCAGGGCGGTGGTCATGCTGGCGGTGCCTGGGGTGGCGAACTGGTCGGCGGCGTATCCGGCGTCGGCAATGAGCGAGAAATCAACGATGGGCGTGTCGTGGCGTTCGGCGAGGACAATTTTCAGACCGTTGGAGAGCGTGGCATGCTTGAGTTTCGGCAGCTTCAGCTCTGGTGGAGTGCCGGGTTGGGGAATCGAGGAGCGGTCAACACCGGTGGGCGCCGTTTTGTAGTCCGGGAAGGGCAGCACGGAAAGAATGTAAACACCGTCGCTTAGCCAGCGCTTGGCGGCTTCGCGAAGGTCCTCGGCAGTGGCTTCCTGAATGCGCTTCTGGGTGATTTTGTAGGCGCCAGCATCGCCGCGGAAAACTTCGTTGATGGCAAGAATATCGGACTTGCCGCCGAAACCGCCGATGCGTTCCGTGCCGCGGATGAAAGCGGCTTGATTCTGAACTTTGACGCGTTCGAGTTCTTCGGGGGTGGGGCCGTCTTTGAGGAATTTGGCAAGTTCTTCGTCAGTCTCGGTCTCGACTTTGTCGAGGCCATCGCCGGGGCGCGCGGTGACCTGAATGTAGAACTGCCCGGCGATGGCGTTGGTGTCGGCGAAAGCCGCCACGTTGGTGGCGATTTGATCGTCGTAGACCAAGCGCTTATAAAGGCGGGAAGTCTTACCCCTGGCGAGAATGTCGCTGACCATGTCGAGATAGTCGCAGTCGGCGCTGCCGAATTCCGGGATGTTCCAGACTTTGTAGATACGGGCTTGCGGAACGCGGTCCTGCACGACTTGGCGATGCGTGCCGGTGCGCTTGGCGATCCAGACCTGCTGGTGGGCCACGGGGGGACCGGCGGGAATATTGCCGAAATACTTTTCGACTTTTTCCTTGGCGGTCTTGGTATCGATATCACCGGCAACGACGATGACTACGTTTGAGGGGCCGTAGTAGGTCTTAAACCACTCCTGAACGTCTTTCATGGAGGCGGCGTCGAGATCGGCCATGTCGCCAATGGTGGTCCACGAATAGGGATGGCCGACGGGATAGCTATTTTGCGTTATCAGTTGACGGGTGACGCCGTAGGGCTGATTTTCGCCCTGACGTTTTTCGTTTTGCACGACGCCGCGTTGCAGGTCGAGAGTTTTCTGATCGAGCGAGCCGAGCAAGCTGCCCATGCGATCGGATTCTAGGAAGAGCGCGTAATCGAGAGCGGAGGTGGGGACGTCTTCAAAGTAGTTTGTGCGGTCGCTGTTGGTGGTGCCGTTGAGGTCGGTGGCGCCGACTTTTTCCATGGCTTCGATATAGCTGCCCTTGGCGTGTTCGCTGCCGCCGAACATGAGGTGCTCGAAGAGATGGGCGAAGCCGGTCTTGCCGGGCTTTTCGTTGGCCGAGCCGACGTGATACCACATATTGACGGCGACGATGGGCGCTTTGTGATCTTCGTGGACGATGAGGGTGAGGCCATTGTCCAGAGTGAATTTGGTGTAGGGAATATCGACGACGGCGTTTTGGGCGCGCGCGGCAATTGCGGCGAACGCCGAGGCGGCTAACATTACAACTGCGAGCAGATGAACGCGAACACGCATGAAACATACCCTCCGCAAGACTCTTGGCAAACCCTTTGAGTTTACACGCAGCGAGCGAGGTTTGGCACGTTCAGGTTCCCGGCCGATCCGATTTGTGCCATACAGAAGAAATAATTCCGCGGCGCCGTGATAGGTATAATTCAGCCCGGGAGACCAGCAATCATGTGCTTTTCAGCGGCAGCGAACTTTGTTGGGAGCAGCGCTCTAGGAGCGGTCGGCGTGGTTACCTTAACCAAGGTGAAGCACCGGCGCGAACTGCTTTTTGCGTCGCTGCCTATTCTGTTCGCCGTGCACCAATTCATCGAGGGATTCGTATGGCTCGGTCTGGATGGAGTGCTGTCGCAGACGGTGGCGCACAACATGGGCGCGGCGTTCATGCTCTACGCGCAGGGGTTGCTGCCGTTTCTGCTGCCGCTGAGCGTGTTGCTTTTTGAGCCCGACGGCAAAAGCCGCAGGCGCATGGTGCCGTTCCTGGTACTCGGCGGAGGCACGGCGCTGTATATATTATGGGCGCTGACGGCTTATCCGCTGCAGGTGTTTATTCGGGCAAACAGCATCGTGTACATCAATCAAGCGACAAACAATACGACGGTGGCGGTGCTGTATGTGATTGCCACGTGTGGTTCATTGTTTTTTTCCAAGGTTCGGGCGATGGTGAACTTTGGCGCGGCCAACCTGGTGATCCTGCTGGCGGTGATGGCGTTCAAGAGGTATGCGTTCACGTCCCTGTGGTGTGCGTATGCGGCGATCGCCAGTGTGATTATTCTCGGCTACTTCTGGAAAAGTAGGAGACTCCGGCCGCTGCTCTACGCGTAGCCCCTCTCTGCGAGTCGTGCCTCGAAGACGGAATGCGGGTAGGGACGGCGTCCCTCCCGCGGAATCGCGAAAGAAAACACAGGGACTTTTAAGTACCCGTGTTTTCACAGGCTTTCATAAGTATTCATTCTGCTGGGTTTCCGAAGCATTTTTTGTTTGTACAGGGAGTACCTCTCCTGAGGCGCCAATTTTCCATTCTGCTTCCCAAATCGGTTCCAGCCATTGATTGCGGCTGAGATCCCATGGGAACAAAGGCCGCAGGGCTCAGGGCAAGCGCCCTGCGCTACAAGAGTGGCGTCAGGTGTGCCTGAACTGGATTTGTCGGTCGCTTGGAAGCTCGGGGCGGTAAGACCGACTGGGTGTATCTATCTATAAAGGTAGGACCACGGAAAGTACCGAGCGATTGACGAGGATAGATTTTGGGGAACAGGGCTGTCCGTGGCAGGAGGTTTCGTTTGCGCGTCCATGCGGCGAAGCAAGAAGACCAGCGACGAAAAGCTGGGAATAAAAAAGGCGGGTCGGCTGTCTACGTAAGCGAGAGCCAACACGATTTCGCGCGGAGCGCACAGAGCGAGCCAACGAAACTCGAGCGCGGGCTACATATCGAGGTGAGGAGGAAAGTGTCATGAAAAACGTAGACAGTAATTTTTCGAAAGCAGTTCGTTGGGTCGTGGTCGCCATGATGGGCGCGGGAATCGCGGCAGTGCCAGGTGTGTACGCCAAACCAAAGCCGAAAGCGATGACGGCGCCGGACGGGAGCAAGATTGTGCTGGTGAGTCCCGCGAGCCTGCCGGAATTGGCGCGACAGAATGGTGAAGCGATGCTGCTGCACGAGACCGGGGACGGCAGAACGTTTCTATATATCGAGCAGAACCACGGCGCGCGGCTGGCGATCTTTGACGTAAGCGACCCCAGCGACATTCAAGGGGAGGGCATGGTGCAGCTCGACGCGCAAGGCGCGTTTGATTTTGCATCCAGCGTTGGCGAGCACGCGGTGCTGGTGCGCTTCCGGGAAGGCCAGCGAGAGGCGGTGCTGGATTTGCACAAGGTGAAGGCACCGGCGATAGGGAAGGTGCGGGAGCTGAAATCACAAGACGAACGGGTGCGGCAGGAAAACGGTGGGGGCATGATGGCGGCAGCGATACCGGCACGGTCGACGGAAAACAATAAGACACGGGAAGCGGGGTATGTGCCGGCGAGCAATTCGCTGAGCGCCAAGGGCGTGGTTGATGTGGGCGAGGTTCGCGCGGAAATTACGAACTACGATGCCGGCACGACATTTCTGTTAACGGCGGAAGGGTTGTACGTGGTGCGGCGCCCGGATGTGGAGCGGGAATATGCGGCGCACCAGGATCAGCTGAGCAATCCGGGATGATCTCGTGAGGGAACAACAGAGGTTGTTTCCAGAACAGGCCTGGCGATACAGTCGGGCCTGTTTTCTTTGGCCAGAAGAGGGGTTCGACCGGCGGTTAGCGTTCCAGGATTTCTTTGTAGGCGTTGATAGCGACCTTTTTGGGTTGGCGATCGAGCAGGAAATTGGCCTGGCGGGTGGAGTTGCCGACCACCGCCAGTTGCCCGAGGCGGACCATACCGCTCCCGAAATCGGCAAACACGGGAACGAACATGGCGAAATTTTGGTCGACTTCGCTTTGCGCGAGCTCGACGTGAACGCGGAGGTGGCCGCTATCGGCGGCCTGCACTTCGTATTTGAAGCTGTAGCGCGGGATCAGCGTGCCCATGACCCACTCGTGGAAAAACCAATCGAGACGGCCATTTTTTTGCAGGTCGAGTTCCGGCGTAATGTGTTTGGCCGCGATGTCTTCGAAAGACTCGGTGGAGGCGGGCTTGTCGCGGTAGGTGTCTGTGAAATCGTGCATCATGTCGATGAAATTTTGATCGGGATTGCCGGGAGCACCGGGCGGGGCATGCATGAGCGAACGCAGCATGGAGAGGATGTAGGCGCCCTTGGCATACGTGACGCCTTGATAGGCGCGCGGCGAGTGCGGAGAGATGAGGCGCAGGCCGAGCCAGAGGGGGCCAGAATCGTTGGGTGATACGCCGTAATTGTTTTTGTCGAGGATGTGAGTGCGCAGGCGGTCCCAAAAATCGATGTAGTCTTTCTGCCATTTGGGTCCGACGCCCTGCTCGAGAAAAAGCCCGGCGGCAAATTCGGCGAAACCCTCTGAGAGCCACTGGTCGTGATAGGTGGCCCAGACGGTGCTGTGACCGAACCACTGGTGCGCGACCTCGTGCGGGGTAACTTCCTGGACGAAGCCGTTGAAATTTCTGTCGATGGTGCCGAACATCATCCAGCGCTGGGTGGAATCAATGTACGCGGAGATGGGCAGATAGACGAGGCTGGGCCAGGACTGGCCGAAATTGAAATTGGGCTGCTCGGTGATATTTATGTTTTCAAACGGGGCGCGACCGAAGTAGAAGGTGCAGATTTGCATCTGGGCGCGCGTTTGATCGAGAGCGTATTTGGTCATCGAGCCGGGAGAGAGGCTATTGAGCGCCATGCCGCGAAGATCGCCGTCGGAGGCGCCGGCGTGAGTACCACCGCCCTGGTAGGCGCGCAGGGAGTCCGGAAGGTCCTGCAGGTAATAGCCAGAAATTTCGTAGTGGGTGATGTCGTCTTTGAGGTCGACCTTCTTGTATTGGCCATAGTTGAAGCCAGCGATGGCGACGGGCCTTGGAGTGACCCAGTGGGTGACGGCGAAGCCAGCTTCGGTGCGCTGGTCGGTCAGTTTGCCGACGCTGATGAGGACATTATTGGGCGGAACTTTGAAGGTGAGGTCGTAGAGGGTTTTCTCGCCAAAGCCGTTGAGGTTGGGATACCAGGATGTGCGGGCGCCGATGTAGTAGCTGCCAGTGCCCGCGGTGTAGACGACTTGGTCGCCGCTGTATTCAACGGTGATGGACTGCGGCTGACCGACCGGGACGGGCTCGTCGAGGACGGCGTAGAAGGAGCCGTCCTGCTTGCGGCTTTCCTGGATGAAATGGATGTCCTGGCCTGTTGGGCCGGAGACGCGCGAGACGCGCAGCGTGGGGAGAAGGGCGAACTTCATGACGCGCTCGCCGGGGAGGAGAGCCTCAAAGGTGATGGTGGCGCGACTGAACAGATGGTTGTTTTTGGCGATGACCGTTTCGATGTTATAGGAGCGGGTGGCGAAGACGCGGCGGTCCTGGAGAGAACTGGCGGAGTGATTGAGCAACTCGTTGCCAAGGTGCTGGGAATACCAGATGCCATCGTCGGATTCGGCGCCGTTGCAGTTGATGAGCGCGACTTCTTCCGGAGAATCGAGCTGCGGAATCGCGCCGACGCGGGCGCGGACGAAGAACCTTAAGTCCTTGTGAGATGCGCCGTGCATGTAGGCGTTGAAGAACGCAGGATGCTTGGGATTGTAGAGGGAGGAGAGGAGATCGGCGTCGACGTTGTCGATGGATTCGCCTTCGAGGAGCGACTGGGTGTAGCCGTCGGGGACTTCGTGGGTGCGGCGAACTTTTTCCTGCCAGTGAGCGAAGGCGGCGAGAGCTTCGGACGGAACCGGAACTTTAGCGCCGAGCACTTTGGCGAAGACGGAAGATTGATCAGGGGTGAAGCGGAAGACGACCTCGGAGAAGTCCTCTTCGAGGACGGGTGCGCCGGAGCGACGGAGGAGTTCGTTGGCGTCGATGCTGGCGAGCGGCTTGAGGGTGAAGTGCCCCTGGCCGATGAAGACTGCTCCGGTCTGGGAAGTATTGACGAGGCCGAGGAAGGAGAGGGTGCCGGATTTGAAGGTGAAGGTGCCGACGTCCATCGGAAGGGTGAAATTTTCGCAGTGGTAAGCTTCGGCGGGCGCGAGAGAGCGGAGCTGACGATAGAGGGGATCGGAGTTCGCGAGGGCGGAATTTTTGGCGTTGACGGTGACGGTGGTTTGCTGCGCGGTGATGGTGAGATTGATTGGGACGTCGAGGGTGCCGTGGAGGTCGACGGAGAGGGTTAGGTCGTCGAAGCCATCTTTGGTTACAAGGATGGAGTATTTGCCAGGGGCAAGATTGGGAGCGGTGAACTTGCCGGTTGGATCGGAGGCGAGGACGAGAGGTTGCGTGAGGTTGCCGCCGGTGATTTCGACGTGCGCGGCGGCGACGACAGCGCCCGAGGGATCCTTGACCGTGCCGCTCAGGGTGTCGGCGCGGAGTTGCGGAGCCCAGAGAAGACCGAACAGGAGCACGAAAAAGAGCGGGAGCCCGCGGCCTCGCCGCGGAAGCGCCTTCGTACGCCCAAGAGGGAAGCGGGGTTTGGGGTCCATCGCGCAGGCTCCTGAAGAAGCCAGAATCCTTTCATGTTTTGGCGTCATTGGCAAATCGCACAATACGTCGGATGCGGATAGCGAGTTATAAGCTGGCTAATCTGGGAGTACGGCGGTGAGGCCCGACTGGGGACGCCGCAGGCGAACGCCGGAACGCGGGAACGAAACCCGCGTTCGGACGGAAACATCTCCTAGGGGACATGGAGCGACATCTTCGATTCGGCAGAACTCGTAATTACCTAACGCAGCCAGCGTGCCGCACCTGTGCCGGCATCAGATTATGGTTCCGATGCCGATTTCTGAACCACAACTTTGGGCCACGGAGAAGTTGCATGATCAGGAGTAGAAGTACGGCGGCGCTCGGCGTCCTCTGCCTTCTGGTGCTTTTCTTTGCGGCCGCCACTCGACTGCCGGCGCAAACGGCCGCGACTGCGGCGTCTGCGGAGCACTCGGCGAGCGACGTGGTCATGCTGGCGCTGCAGGCGCTCAATCTCCGGACCGAGCACGGGCAGCATGTGCGGGAAGGGCTGGTCGGCAAATCCGATCCGGAGCTCAACGTCGAGAAACGTCTGCTCGAGATTCAGATGAATATCGTGAGGGAGACGGCCAAATTCGGGCCGGTCTTGCTGTTGGCTCCAGACGAAACGACGAAAAGCGCGGTGTATCAGCGATGCGCGGAATTTCGGATTTGCGAACTGTTCAAGAGCGATCGAGTACGCATGAAGGTGGTGCCCCATGACGGGGCATGGATTCGTGATTTCGGGCCGCGGATCGAAGCGGCTGGAGAGTCGGCCAACGTGGTGCACTGGCGATATTTCGACAGCCGCAAGGAAGAGGCCAAGCAAGAAAAGCTGGAAGAGATGGAGACCGCGCGGCTGAAGTTACTCGAGGCGCGCCAACGCGAGGATCAGCCTGACGAGCTGTCGCAAAAGTCGACTCCGGAGGCGCACCAGGCGGCGGTTTCCGCGATCGACGCTAAAATCTATATTCTTCGGGAGTATTCAGAGCTGCTGAACGAAACTTCTCCGCAACGATCGAGCGACGAGAATTCCGCATTCGACATAGCCGATGCGGTGCTGGCGGCGCCCGATTTCAAGTACCAGAGTTCGCGCGTCGCGGTGGATGGGGGAAACCTTTTCAGGCTGGAGGACGGGCGTTGCCTTACCACACGGGTGCTGCTTTCCCGCAACAAGGAACAAGACGTCAATCTTGACCAGGAGCTTGAGAAGGTTGGGGGCTGCAAGGCGGTTACTTTTCTTGATCCGCTGCCAGGTCCGGTGATCGAGCACATCGACATGTTCGCGTTGCCTGCCGGCGGCAAAAGGATTTTGCTTGCTTCGTATGATTTGACGCAGGGCTTTGCGGCGGAATATTGGAGCAAATTGAGCGGCCCAGAGCGCGATTTGGCGGTGGAGGCGGCGCTAGCTATGGACTTGGATGCGGATCGGCTCCGGGGGCTGGGGTATGAAGTGATCCCCGTGCCTGCACCATTTCCAAGAGTTCCGGCGAACGGGCATATCTACTATCCGACGGTATTGAATGCGTTGGTGCGGGAAAGCGCCGACGGGTACCGGCAGGTGCTCGTTCCGGCTTATAAGGATTATGAGACGGAACTGCAATCGGAGGCGCTGAAGCAGATTGCCGCGGCGTTTGGTGCGAAGAGCGAGATTGTGACGATAGAGGCTACGGAAGCGGCCAAGTCCCAGGGAGCGGTGCATTGCCTGACGTTGACGGCTCCTTTGCGGTTGTCCATCTTCAACGATTCGGCCGATGCCGCGAGGCGGATGGAATTTGCGGAGCGAAGAGAGCAGCTCGACAAGAATGTGACCGCGTCGATCGCTGCGGAGATTCCCGCGACGGGGCTTGAAGGATCATGGGCGATTATCGAAGAAGGTGAACAAGCGGAGCAAATTCCGCTGGATAGCTCTGCGCAACGCATTTTTTTCGGAAAGCACGAGTTTCAGAAAGGCGTGTTCGACCGGTTGGAGTCCGAGGGAACGTATGTGATTGATGCTAGGGATTCCACTTCGTGGACCTTGCACTTTTTGTTTTTGGATCAAGATGCCACGCCCGGCGTGGTGCAATGGCTGGGTAAGGACGAAGTGAAACTGGTGCTCGGGGAGCAGAGTAATACTTTTGTATTGCGGCGCATCGATTCGGGGCAGGTGTCGCCATTCAAGACCGACGAGCGGGGTTCACAGCAACCGGCGGAAGGGGCTGCGGGGCAGAGTAGAAAGCATCCCCAGCCTAAAAAACCCGCGACACCGTCGTGATCCGGCGCCAGCCGGAGACATTACAACCGCCGAGGTCGTCAGATAGCTCCTAACCCTTGAATTGAAAACCGCAGGATTTGTTGCCTGCGAGGTGCTGGGGCTAGAATCGTGCAGGGGCACCCTATGGCTGATGAACTGGTGATTGCGGGGCGAGTGTTTCGCTCGCGGCTGATCGTGGGGACAGGGAAGTACCGGAGCTTTCAGGAGATGGCGCGGGCGCACGCGGCGTCTGGCGCGGACATGGTGACGGTGGCGGTACGGCGCGTGAATCTGACGGACAAGTCCAAGGAGTCACTGCTGGACTTTATCGATCGCGAAAAGATTTTCATTTTGCCGAATACCGCGGCTTGTTACACGGCCGAGGAAGCTATTCGGACCGCGCGGCTCGGCCGTGAAGTGGGGCTTTCGAATTGGGTGAAGCTGGAAGTGATTGGCGATCAGCAGACGCTTTTTCCGGATACCGAGCAGCTGATTGAGGCTACTCGGGTGTTGGCGAAGGAGGGTTTTGTCGTGTTGCCGTACACCAACGATGATTTGATCGCGGCGCGAAAATTAATTGATGCGGGGGCTGCGGCGGTGATGCCGCTGGCGGCGCCGATTGGATCGGGGCTGGGGATTCAAAACGCGACAAATTTGCGCATATTGCGCGAGCGGATTACCGAGGTGCCGATGATCGTGGATGCCGGGGTCGGGACGGCATCCGACGCCGCGATTGCGATGGAAATCGGCGCGGACGGGATTCTAATGAACACGGCGATTGCCGAGGCGCAGGATTCGGTGCTGATGGCCGAAGCGATGCGCGACGCGACGATTGCGGGGCGGAAGAGTTTTCTGGCAGGGCGGATGCCGAAGAGATTGTATGCCACGGCGTCGAGCCCGGTTGCGGGCGTGGTGCGCTAAGGACTGGCGCTTCGGGCGCCAGGGCTTCCGCGAAAATCGTTCAGTGCAAACGCATAATCCAGAAGCCGATGGCGGTGCTGACGCACCAGGCCATCAGCGTCCACTTAAAAGACGTGGAGAACTGGCGCAAGCTGTCGATTTTCGATTTACAGATTTGCGAGAGTTCGTAAACCTGATCGGTGACGTTGCGCAGGAGCTGTTCGGGCGTCGAGCTGGATACGGCCTCGAAATAGTGGCTGCTGTCTCGGTGACGGGAGACATGTTCGTAGTAAAGCAGTTCGGAGCCTTGGCGCGGCGTTTGATGATGGCGGGCGATGCGCGGCATCAGCACATGAGAGATTAAGTACAGCGACCATACGAAGCCCGCGGCCAATCCACAATAGGTGACTAGGTAGAAGACACCCGCGACGCCGGCGGCAGTTGCCGTCCAGTGCAGCTTGGGAAAAACCTGTTCGCCGAGCGGAATGGTGCTTGCGGCAAAAAAGAGCAGGAAGGTGACCAGATAGCCGGCTTTTAGATCCGCGGCGCGGATGATGGCTTGCTGATCTTCAAAGTTGCGCCACGCAAAGTTGAGCTGGTCTTCCATCGTGGCAACGGATTTGTGCCTGGGATGTTCGAGGTGTTCGGCGGCGGCGATTGGAGGCGTGGACATTTGCTTTGGGTTTTTGCCGAGCTCGATTCTTCAGTTAGGAAATTCGCTAACCTCTGATGCAGCGTGAGGATAGCGCAGTTGGGTTGAGGCGGCCATTTGTTTTTTTTGTTGAGCGATGCGTGGATTACAGGGTACGAAACAAGAAGTGCCAGGTGGCGTCTACGAGGGCGTGGACGAGGGCGGAGGCAAAGATCGAGCCGGTTTTTCGCCACGCCCAGCCGTAGAAGAGGCCCGCGAGGGTGGCGAGCAACACGTACCGCCAATTGGGGAAATGGCCGTTGGTGATGTGCGATAGGCCGAAGAACACCGAGGCGATGCACCAGCTGGCGAGATCGCTCTTTGATTTTTGCGAGAGGATATTTTGCAACAGGCCGCGGAAAAGAAATTCTTCGGGCCACGCCGTGAAAATCAAAATACCCACAGTGACAAGGGGCAGGGAAGCTGCGGAACTCCAGCGCGGCGCGAACTGAAGAAAGTGGAGAGCGAGCCCTAACGGAATGGCTACGCATCCGAAAACCAGGAAGCTGCCCGCGGTGTACAGGCCCCAGCGGTGGCCCCACTCGATAGAATATCCGACGCTGCCGAGCCGCCGCGTGAGCAGGAAAACGGCGATGCCCACGTTGACCATCACTAGCACGGTGAACGCGTAGGAAAATTTTCCGCCGGGATATGGCCAAAACCAGCGCGCAGACGAAAACTTTACCGTGACCCATACGGACGCGACGATCACAAAGTCCTGCCATGTTCCGGCTGGGCGTCTTTCCGCAGCGATGGCCAGCGCCAAGGGCACGAAAATCAGTGCAAGAACGGCGGCGACACGCGGCAATGCGAAAGTGTTTGTTCCCAGAACGTAAATCAGGTATGCAAGGAAGAGCGTTAGGCTGAGGAGAATTCCGGCGGCGGAACCCGCGCTGGCGGTGATTTGCTCCTTGACGCCGCGTGATGCGGTGAGCAGCATTACGAATAGAAAGATAGAGAAGGTTGCAAGAGCGGCCGCCAGCGCGTGGCCCCCTTCGCCGCTCCAGGCGCCGTAGAATCCCGCGGCCAGCGCGAGCACAGCGCAGAGGCCGGTTGCGGGCAGAGGACCGAGTTGGCGAGCGGCGGGCAAGATTTTTGCGAGAAAGGAATTGTAACGCAGCGGCATGGCAGACAAAACGCAGGAGCAAGGGGCGGTCACTCCGAGTCCGGCGGCTAAGACCGATCGCCGGCTCGCATATATCGACTGGATGCGCGGCCTGGCGTGCCTATTGATGTTCCAGACGCACTGCTACGACTCGTGGCTCCGGCCGGAGGCGCGGGACGGCGCGTTGTTCCATTGGTCGCAATTGCTTGGCACGTTTCCGGCGCCGCTGTTTTTGTTTTTGTGTGGCGTTTCGTTTGCGCTGGTTACGGAGCGGCATTGGGAGAAGGGTCTACCGCGCGACGTGATTGCGCGACAGACGATATGGCGAGGTTTTGAGATTTATGCGGTGGGCGTTCTATTTCGCGTACAGGAATA
>JBEKVU010000034.1:0-15528 GCA_049513775.1 Candidatus Acidiferrum sp. | reverse complement strand
ATATGGCGAATCGGGGAGCGGGTTAGGAATTCCTGTTCAGGCGGATCGAGCCGCTCCAGTCCAAATAACAACACGTCGGGCTCGCGCACCAGCGCGCCGTCGCCCCAGAAGCGCGTCAGCTCCGGCGCGCCCTTGCCGATGATGTTGGCTACCACCATGCCATCGATGCGGCCGGAAGGCGTGGTGGCCGGTGTGTTCAAGTCGGCGTCGCGATCGACCCACAATAAATTGAGATTTTTGTAGTAGCGGCGCGCGCCGGTGAGCAAACCGATCACCTGCGAGCAGTCACCGCCGAGCACCAGGACGAGCGCACCGCTCTTGATGGCCACTTCAGCGCGCACTTTTAAATCGTTCAGGCTGGCGACAATGGCGGGAAGGTTGCGCGCGCGGCGATGTTCTTCATCGTCGGCAAACAGGCGCGTGGCGCAATCGCCGTGGTCAATCACTTCGTAGCCTGCGGCTTGCAGTTTTTCTACCAGCCCGGCCGCGCGTAATGCGGCAGGAGCTTTCTCGCTGCCGGCGAGAAACGCTGCGGCGCTGGAGGGCGCGCCAATCAAGGCAATCTTCTTCGGCTGACGGGCGATTTTGACCGCCAATAGAGGCTCCTTAGATTTTTGTTTCTAATACCCTGCCGGCGCGAGTTTCGTCACGTTCCACAGCGCAACGTTCGTAGCAACCGGCAGTGCCCTGTCGAACACCTTGCAAACACAAGAAAAAAGCAATCGAACCGACAAACAAGAACCTACCGCCGCGGCGCCGGCGCAATCGTCGCCAGTTCCGCGGGAAGCGTGAAGCGGACATCCTCGCGAATCAGATCCAGGTCGCGCTGGTCCGTGTAACCGAGGGCCGCGAGCCGTTCGCTGACCTGCTCGACGAGCACTTCCGGAGCGGAAGCTCCGGCCGTCAAACCCACGCGCGAAACGCCCTCCAGCCAACTGGAGTCGATGTCCGTGGCGGCGTCAATTAGTTTCGAGGCCACGCCGCGGCGCTTGGCAACTTCCACCAACCGGTTGGAGTTGGAACTGTTTTGCGAACCCACCACCAAAATCAAATCCACATCCTGCGCCACTTGCTCGACAGCTTCCTGGCGATTTTGCGTGGCATAGCAGATATCGTCGCTCTTGGGGCCAACGATGCGCGGAAACTTCTGCCGCAGGCGCGCGACGATTTCCTGAGTGTCGTAAAGGCTGAGCGTCGTTTGCGTCAGAAACGCCAAGCGGTCCGGATCGTCTACTTCGAGCGCGTCCACCGCGGCGATGGAATCCACGACGATGGTGCGGTCCGGCGCTTCGCCCGAGGTGCCGACAATTTCCTGGTGATCTTTGTGGCCGATCAAAATAATGGTGCGCTCTTCGCGGGCAAATTTCAGAGCTTCGAGGTGCACTTTGGTGACCAGCGGGCAGGTGGCATCGATCACGCGCAGCGAACGCTGCTTCGCTTCATCGCGCACCGTGGGCGGCACGCCGTGAGCGCTGAACACCAGCACCGCGCCGTGCGGCACATCTTCAATGGACTCCACAAAGATCGCCCCGCGGCGGCGCAATTGCTCCACAACATATGTGTTATGAACGATTTCGTGGTGCACATAGACAGGTGCGCCGTAGGCTTCCAGCGCCAATTCCACGATATCCACGGCCCGTACCACGCCGGCACAGAAGCCGCGCGGCCGAACCCTCAGCAAAACCTTTTCATTTGTCGCAGTCGCCATCTTTATCCTATGTTGATGAATTCACACCACTCTATCATACCCTACGCGCCGCGGTAGTCGCGCAACGTTTCGTACTGGAAACAGCCGGCGGGAAATTCCCGGACGCGTAACCCAGCCTAAGATAAAATGGAGCCGACAAGAAAATTAGTTTTGCTTTCGCGCGCCTCGGAAATCGCCGTGTGCCCGTTCACGGCGCGTTTTCGAGGAGTCCGCGCCTCTCGGGCGTAACTGGAGACCTAACGTGCCGCCACCTGATGCGAACTCCGTTAATCGCCGCCGCAGCGAACGGGTGATGCTGCAGGTGCCGGTTACGGTGATGACGGAAACTCACGAACGCGAGCAGGTTAAGGAAGAGACGCAGACCCTGGTGGTCAACGCGCATGGCGGATTGCTGAAACTGAAAATGGAAGTACTGGCCGGGCAGCCGTTCGTGCTGGTGAATCGCAAGGGAGTGCAGGAGCAGTGCCACGTCGTGCGCATCGATCAGCCCAGCCCGGACTATTTCGCGGTGGCCTTCGAGTTCGATGAGCCCGCACCGATGTTTTGGCCAGTGACGTTTCCGCCGGACGATTGGGGCGCGAAGCGCTCCTAGTAACCCGTCGTAGTAACCCCGCCGAACAGGGCGCGCGCAAGCGGCGCAACCTTTCTGTGCGACGCAACTATCCAACCCCAGTGGGGTTTACCAGAGTGGTGAAGTAACGGTGCCAAAGGAGATTTCCATGTACCTTACGCGTTTTGGCGCGCGCAATTTGTCGTTGGCCGCGGCTGCAATTTTGTTTGGCGGATTATTGGTGGCGGGTTGCAACGAACGGATCGTGACTTTTCGGGACACGGCGATTCCCATTCCCAAGCACGCCACCTGGGCATGGCGGCCGATGCCGGCGGCTCCTCCAGCGCGGGCGTACAACAACGGCGGTGACAATCGCCCGGTAACTTCGCGCGACGTGATCACGGAGCAGCGCGGTCCTGTGGTGCGCGAGCCTGATCCGGCGACGGATACTGCACGGCTCGAGGCGCGCCACGCTATCGAGAAAGATATGGCGGATAAGGGTTTCGTCCACGTGGATGATCCTGCTGCGGCCGATTTCCTCGTGGACTTTCACTTGGCGGTGCACCTACAGAACGTGACCGTGGCGCGCGGCTATGGCGGGTATCCCGGCGTCGTTTGCGGCCCGTACGGCTGCTACAACTCGTGGGGCTGGGGTCCGCCGGATATTCACTACGAAAATATTCCCTTCCGCGAAGGCACGTTTGTATTTGACTTCGTGAAAGCCAACAGTGGGCGGCTCGCGTATCGCGCCAACGGGCAGGAGCCGCCGCGTCGCCACGAACTCACGCAGGACAACGTGAACGACATGATTCACGCGCTGCTGAAGGGGCTGAAGGGCCACTAACTCCACGCTGGTTTCGCAAATCCAATCGCGAATCAAGCGGGCCCGAGACCAAGCGCGCACGGAAGCCTTCCGGGTATCAGACCGGAAGGCTTTTTGTTTGACCGTGTGCTTCATCGATGAGCTCGATGCCCGCGAGCGATTCTATCTGTCCATTCCAGTGTTCGCCAGGAATATCACTTCTGTTATCCTCCCGAGCAATGAATTCACCTTCTGCCCCCGACAAAGCGCCGCTAATGCGGAGCGCTGAGCAGCCATCGCTGCGCCTTGCGATGCTCGCCGCGGGAATCTATTTTCTCGCGCTGATGCTTACCTCCACGCACTATGGATACTTTCGCGATGCGCTTTACTATCTGGCGTGCGCCGAGCATCTGGATTGGGGTTACGTCGATCAGCCACCGCTAATTGCGCTGATCTGCTGGATTGGGCGGCACACGCTCGGCACGTCCCTGCCGGCATTGCTGTTCTGGCCGGCGCTGGCTGGCGCGGGGCGCATCGTGCTGACGACGGCGTTTGCGCGCGAACTGGGCGCGCGAAAATTTGGCACAACGTTTGCGGCGGTGCTGGCGGCGACTCCCGGCGTCTGGTATGTGATCGATCATCAGCTCGCCATGAACGCGCTGGAGTCGCTTTTTTGGACTGGTTGCGCGTTTGCGATTTTGCGCATGATTCACACTGGCGATCCGAAATGGTGGCTGGCTTTTGGCGCGATTTCCGGATTGGGCCTCGAAAATAAGTATTCCGTGGTGGTCTTTGCGTTTGCGCTGCTACTGGGACTGCTGCTGACGCCGCAACGCAAATTGCTTTTTACTCCGTGGCTTTTCGCGGGCGGAGCGGTGGCGCTGCTGATTTTCCTGCCGAATTTGATTTGGAATATTCAGCATCACTGGCCGTTTCTTGACCTGATGCACAACATTCGCGAGTCTGGGCGGGACGTGGTGCTTTCGCCAGGGCAATTTGTGTGGCAGCAGTTTTTAATCATGAATCCCAATAGCGGGATTTTTTGGATTATCGGCGTGTTGTTTTACTTTTTTTCGCGAGCGGCAAAGACCTGGCGGCTGTTTGGCTGGGCGTTCGTGATCACCTTTTTATTCTTTCTGCTGGCGCACGGCAAGAATTATTATTCGGCGCCGATGTATACCGTAGTGTTTGCGGGTGGCGCGGCTAGCGTGGAGCGATTTTTCGCCGGAGCGCGCTTTGCCCAGCGCTCCACATTGCGCACCGCGCTGCAATTCGCGGTGGTGGTGCTGGCGATTCTAGGCATTTTCCCGCTGCTGCCGGTGGTGTTGCCGATTCTTAGGGTCGATACCTATTTGCGTTATCAGGAGCATTTGCCCATTTCCGTCCCGCGCAGCGAACACGGTCACATGGGCACGCCGCTGCCGCAGCATTACGCCGACGAATTTGGCTGGCCCGAGATGGTAGCGGCCACCGCGCAGGTGTATCACAGCCTGACGCCCGAGGAGCAGACCAAGGCCGCGATTTTTGCCAATAACTACGGCGAGGCTGGAGCGATCGATTTCTTCGGCCCGAATTTCGGCTTGCCGAAAGCCATCAGCGGCCACCAGAACTATTTCCTGTGGGGACCGCGCAACTACACCGGAGAGATTGTCATCGTGCTGGGCAGCGAGGATCCCGACAACGACCGCAAATTTTTCGACAGTGTGCAGGTGGCCGCGGAATTGCACAATCCTTACAGCGTGCCTTCGGAGCGCCGCGCAATTTTGCTGTGCCGCGGATTGAAGCAGGATTTGCGAACGTTATGGCCCAGCCTGAAGAATTGGGATTAGCGCAAAACATCAGATGGGTTACCTAGTTCGCCGAATAATCCAATTGATGTTCTGTGTCAACAACTTTTCAAAACTCCCTCGTTGCTCAACGCTTTGGAAGACTCTGGTCGGGATCACTGTGAATTGACCAAAAAACGTAATAGGGTACGTCGGAATGCGCGTCGACTAGTGCGCTGCCATACATCGCCCACTGCCGATAGGAATCGATATGCGCAGTCTTGAAATGGAGCCCCTCTCGCGAAAATGCCAGTGAGTAATCGTCTCCGAACTTCGGCTTCTAACGGAACGCCCACATTGGTATTACCGTAAAGCCCGCGAAGAACAGTAAGCCGAAGAGCGCGGAGACCATCACGGCCGCTACGCCATGCCAGTGGCTTTCCGGTGAGCGTCATTGGCACGCTCCGCGCTGCAAGCCCCTAAAACAACGAAAATGTCTACGGGGCAACGCATGCGTGAGTGCGCACGTAGAGCTCAGAGATAATCCTGCTCTGTATAGCGGAACGAAAGATTTACGGCTTCATCCACGGAACGGTCGACTCGTCGTGGTCAACCCCGAGTCTATACGACTCACCTTGGCCGGGAAACTAGGCATGGGTGCCAAGGCCGCTACTGTGATATCTCTCGACCTGCTAGAATCACGGCGATTACGCTAGCGCCCTACCATTTGTGATTTGTGGATTCGTTTCCGCTCATGATTGGCCAAACCATTGCCCATTACCGGGTCACCGAAAAATTAGGCGCTGGCGGTATGGGTGTGGTGTACAAGGCGACGGACCTTAAGCTGGAACGCACCGTGGCGCTGAAATTTCTGCCGCACGACACCACGATAAACGCACACGAAAAAGAAAGATTATGGCGCGAGGCGCGCGCGGCGTCCTCGCTGGACCACGCCAACATTGGGGTGATTTATGGGCTGGAAGAAGCTGCCGACGGGCAAATTTTTATCGTGATGGGTTATTACCAAGGCGAGACGCTGGCACAGAAGATCGCGCGCGGTCTGCTTTCCGTCAGCGACTCCGTGAACATTGCCATGCAGATTGCCAGCGGATTGGCCGCGGCGCACGCACGCAACATCGTGCATCGTGACATCAAGCCGTCGAATGTGATCGTCACGAATGATCGCGTGGTGAAAATCGTGGACTTCGGCTTGGCGCGCCTGGCTTCCACCGCCAGCGCCACGCACAGCATCACCACCACGGGCACGCTGCCGTACATGGCGCCGGAACAAATTTTGGGCGAGGCCATCGATCAGCGCTCGGACGTTTGGGCGCTGGGCGTGATTCTGGTGCAGATGCTTACGGGCAGCCATCCTTTTTTGCGACCTAATACCGGGGCGATGACGTTCGCGATTTTGAATCAGCCGCCCGCGGCCATTGACGCCGTCGTGCCTTTGCTGCAGCCCATCGTTTTGCGCGCGCTCTCCAAGCAGCCCGCGCATCGCTATGCGGGCGGGCGGGAAATTCTTGGCGACCTTGAAGCGGCGCGCGCGCAGTTGTCCGGGACAGTTGGCGCTACGGAGCCGCCGACCGCTACGCGTGCGGTAAATACTCGCGAACTGGAAGAGTTCATGGCGCACGCGACGACGCCGCGCTGGACTGGACCACAAGCGACCGCCTCAGAGGGCCGCCGCTACAACGGCCTGAAAACTCGCGCGTGGGTGTACACTGCGCTCGGCGCGCTGACGATAGCGCTACTCGCGGCTGCGTTATTCTTTTCTCCTGCGACGCGCCAAGCTGTCGCCGGTCTTTTTGCCGGCTCCGGCGGAGAAAAACATATCGCAGTGCTGCCCATCGACAACGCCGACACCGATCCTGCCAACGCTGCCGTTGCCGACGGCTTGATGGACTCGCTCACCGGAAAACTTTCCAATCTCGACGAGACGCAACGCTCCCTGTGGGTCGTGCCCGCCAGCGTGGTGCGCAGCCGCAAAATCACCGACCCTGCGGCGGCGTATCACGATCTCGGCGCCACCATGGTGGTAAAGGGGAAAATTCAGCGCACCGGGCAGGCGGTCCAGTTGACCGTGGATCTCATCAACGCCAAGGATTTGCGGCAGATCGGCTCGGCCACGATCGAGGATGCCGCGGGCGATCTCGCAGCGCTGCAAAATGACGCGGTCGCGCGCCTGGCGCGCATGATGAATATCCGGGTCTCCGCAGATACCCTGCGCGCCGAAGCGGTGAGCGCCGCGCCTACGTCCTATGAAGGATATTTGAAGGCGCTCGGCTACATTCAGCGCTATGACAAACCAGGCAATCTGGATCTGGCCATCACCGCCTTGCAGGCCGCGGTGCAAACTGATCCGCGATTCGCGCTTGGTTACGCGGAACTCGGCGAAGCGTATCGTCTGAAAAACCAAGTCGATCCGAATCCGAAATGGATCACCGAAGCTTCCGCTAATCTGCAGCGCGCCAGCCAACTAGACGACCATCTGGCAACCACCTATGTTTCCCTCGGCATGCTGCACACTTCGCTCAGCCAAAACGACCTGGCGCAGCAGGAATTTGAGAAAGCGCTGCAGATCAATCCGCGGGACGCCAGCGCGCTCAGCGGCCTGGCGCGGAACTACGAGCACATGGGCCGGACGGCGGATGCGGAGGCCACCTTCAAAAAAGCCGTCGCGCTGCGGCCGGATTATTGGGATGGCTACAACAGTCTGGGCTGGTTCTACCTCCGGCAGGAGCGCAAGAGTGCAGCTATCGCGCAATTCCGCCATGTGATCGAGCTGACCCCGGACAACGCGGCGGCGTGGAGCAATCTGGCGTCGGCCTATTTGAGCGTGAACGATGCGCCGTCGCGCGACGAGGCGGAGAAGGCTTTGCAAAAATCTTTGACCATCGCTCCCACGTACGCCGCCTATGCGAATTTGGGCGTTTTGTATTTGGACGAAAAGCGCTATAAGGATTCGGCGGAGACGACGCAAAAGGCGCTGGAGCTGAATGCCGGAAACTACCTCGTGTGGGACAACCTCCGCATCGCCAGCGAGTGGATGAAGGATGACGCGCTAACGCGCAACGCCCGCGATAAAACTCTGGCGCTGCTCGAGCCTTACGCGCTTGCTCATCCGCAAGACGCCACGGCACAAGCGCTGCTGGCGAAGATGTACGCGGGAAAGGGCGAACACGAAAAAGCCGTGCAGCACATCTCCGCGGCTCTCGAGCTGGCGCCCAAGGATTCGGATGTGATGGCGGACACCGCGGAAACCTACGAAATGCTGGGCGAACGCGATAAGGCCCTGAGCTACGCGAAAGCCAGCCTCGCCGCCGGAACCACGCCGCAGGGTCTAGCCGGACGGCCTGCGCTGCAATCCTTGTTGCAGGCTATCGAGCAGGACAAGAGTTTCCGCAGTTCCGGAAAAAACTGAGCAGAGGAAGGTGAGCAATGGCCAAGCCCAAGAAGACGGTGCCCTCGGTTACCGAAGTTACGGTGATGGACGGAGTGGTCACACCGTCGACTCCGAAAATTCCGAATCAGGGAATTCTGGCGTTAACCAACGAAGACTTGAATTTTTATCGCGTGCAGCTCACCGTGCCAGACGGCGCCGCGTGGCCACCGATGTGCGCCATTCTGCCGCCGCTCGGCACGCTGGTGTTAATGGGCGGCCCCACACCCGGCGACCAAAACACGCACTGTAAATTCGCGGTTTACCCAACAAACATGATGAGTCCGGAGTCGCCCAAGGGCGGAACGCCGAAGATTAGCAACGGCGGCGGGCACACCATCATCATCGGGTCAGGCGGCACGAAAAAGCAGAAGCATAAGAAGCACCGGCGATAAGACTGCGCCGACATGGCATGCGGTGCCGCTGCAAGAGCGGAGGAATTAGGGCGGTTCGTGCGTTTAATGCGTTTCGTTTTTGTAAACCACTCCGCCCTTCATCACGAATTTCACGCGCTGCAGATCGGTGATGTCTTTCAGCGGGTCGCCAGAGACGGCGACGAGGTCCGCCCACTTCCCTACTTCGATCGTTCCCACTTTGTCTGACCAACCTAGCAACTCAGCGGCTACGACGGTGCCGCTGCGGATCGATTGCATCGGCGTCATGCCGTACTGCACGTAGTATTCAAATTCCTTAGCCTGATTCAATTCTTTCCAGTCGAATCCGCCAGCGTCGGTGCCAAGCGCGATCTTCACGCCCTTTTTCAGCGCCTTGGGAAAATTGTCGCGCTCAAGTTGCGCCATCTTCGGCCAAACGCCGGCACGGCCGGTCGATACATAAACGCCTACGGAAATCGTCGGCACCCAATACACGCCCTTGCGCACCATTTCATCCATCAGCGCTTCGGTAAGCCCATCGCCGTGCTCGATGGTGTCCACTCCCGCGCGCAGTGCCGCCGCGATGCCATCGCTGCCGATGGCGTGCGCCGCGACTTTTTTGCCGATGCGATGCGCTTCATTTACAATGGCCTTGGCTTCCTCATCCGTAAAATTCACCATGCTGTGCAGCACGCCATCGGTCTCGAAGTGATATTTGCGGTCCGAGTAATACTTGATCCAATCGGCGCCATACATGGCCTGTTCGCGGACGGCTTTGCGCGCTTCGTCAACGCCGTCCACGTATTGCACTCCGGTCGGCACCTGGAGCTCCCAGGAATAACCCAGCAGCGGATACATGCCGGTCGGCGCCATCGCCCGCGTTGCCACCTGCATGCGCGGACCAGGAACCTCGCCTCTGGCGATGGCGGTCTTGATGTCCACATCGGCAAACATGGCGCCTTCGGTTTCAAGGTCGCGCAACCCGGTAAATCCGTGCTCTAAAGCGATGCGGGCGTTTCGAGCGCCCAGGATCGCGCGATAAGGGATCGATTCCTTGAGGAGCTGTCCGTCGTAGTCTTCGGCAGTCACGTCGCCGTTGAGCAGAACGTGGGTGTGCGTGTCCATGAACCCTGGCAGAACGGTCGAGTGCGATAGATCGATCACCTCTACGCCCGCAGGGGCAGCGCCACCGCCAGTCACCGACACAATCTTGTCGCCCTCGACCAAGATCAGCGCGTTCGTGATGACCGTGTCGCTTTTGCCGTCAATCAAGCGCCCTGCAAGAATCGCGAGCCTTTTCGGCGGTCCTGCGGCAGGCTCTTGCGCTTGCCCGATGCAGACACCGAACGCCATGACTAACAGAAATGGAAACAATACCTTGCGCAAGAATCTCACGTTCATGCGGATAGCCCCTTAGTGATGGCGGGAGGTTAACACATCTTGCGGCGCGGTTTGTCGGTCCATACGGGCGAGAAAATCGCGGGAAGTTCAGGGCGCTGGCGCATGGGCTGGACGACCCAGCTCAAAGTGGCCACTTGAAGAACCGCAGCGGCTTCAAAAAAAAACCGACCGTTCTCTGGACGGTCGGTTTTTTTTGCAGTTCCCTGCTTACCAAGCAGATCCCCAAGGAGTTAAGGACTACCCGGTGCCGCGCCCCGGCTAGCCCCAGGCGCGTCAGGAAATTCGCTAAGCGTTAAACGGAGCGGATCGCTCCGGGGCGCCGCAACGGGCGACGGGCCAAGTCCTCGACGGCCGCTACCGCCCGGCGGGCGAACCCAACCACGGGGTGCGCACTGGCCGCCAAACGGGCCACCGCAACCTCCCAGCTCTTCTGCAGCATGTAAACGCTCGCGACGAGGCCTGCAATCACCGCAAATCCAACCGCGAACAGCGCAAAGGCCGCCAACAGCTCTCGAACAAAGTACATCTGAAAGGCGACGACAATCCCAAGAAACCACCACATCCACTTTCGGCTTTTGTCTTTGTTTTCCATGGTTAGCTCTACTTGGCCCTTCGGGCTCTGCCGCTCAGTCCCTTGGCAGGCCCTGCAACCCCACGACTCCCACTCTTTCAGCTGCCGTTCTTGTTTGGCCCGACCGCTCTCTCTCACCTGACCCTAAGGGCATTGGATGCGGCAACCTGTCCGTTGGGTGGGGCTTCTTACCTGACCCATTTGACACTATCGGGGCCCAAGAGGCGATGGTACAAAAGTCACATTTTGGTCTCCAAACGAGTCTCCTAGTACCGCCTTGGGCGGTCATTTTATAACGTAATCTATTTATAATGAACGGTTTAGCATGGCATCGACTTTCGCCTATGTTTTCGCCCCATTTTCCCTGTACTAGCTGTGGAAATCCTGTACGAAAGTACAGGCGTTTTCGGAGGCAATAGATGGTGACGTCAAGGTTCTTTTCGTTGCGTGTCGGACTGCGCTTTTGGGGGGCTTTGGGTTGGTCTTAGCTGGAATGGGTTGCGGGGATCCTGCCCGGCTTCGGTGGACTACCCTTAGGGATGCCCAGAGTCGACGCCTGCGGCCCCGGCCCAAAACCCGGGCTCAATGTTGACACCGGCACAGGCAGGAGTGCCTGCGCTGACTATGGCGTGCAGGGCAAGCGTTGCCGGATAAGGATGCAGGCGGGTCAAGTTTGCCCAGCCGGACCTAGCAGATCACTCGGTCGCAGCTTGCCTCAGAAATCGCGGGAAATCGGGATTACCAGACTTGACCGTTCAAGCCCATTCCGATACCGGCTTAGCAGGCCCGCCGCCCGCGCCGGCTTTCGAGTCTCCCTCGGTCCCCTGGTCCGCTTCGCGCCGCCCCTTGGGCTGTTCTTGCGACTCTTGGCGGGCGCCGAGCTTCACCACGCAGTCTTCACCACACGCGCTCTCAGCCGCTACTTTCGCGGAAAACTCCCGCAGCTTCCGGCGCGTCTCCGCGGCTTCTCGCTGCGCCGCAGCCTTTTCTGCTGCATCCAGCGCGTTCATTTGAACATTCAAATTATTCTGGTTGGGATGTATGTGCATATAACCGTCCTCCTCGGCAACGAGGTCCTTCCACCAATCCTCAGCGGGCACCACAACGCTGCGCCGCTGCAAATTCGCACCGTGCTCTCCCAAGAACATCTAGATTTGTTATGCAATCCGAATACCGGAAAAGCGAAGGCCGGATTGCCAGCCGCGGTTTGGCCGTCTCAGTTCGCCGCGGCAGCCTCCGACTTACCCGCCACCGGCGCAGCTTTCACAAAGCGGTCGAACCACGTGAGCATCTCGCACAGCGTATCCTCGATGGACTCCCTCGCTGCATAGCCGTGCGCTTCACCGGGCAGCGTCACGTAGCGTACCGGCCCGCCATTGCCTTTAATGGCGCGATACATGCGATCGGACTGAATCGGAAACGTTCCGGAATTGTTGTCCGCCTCTCCGTGAATCAGCAGCAGCGGCGCTTTGATCTTGTCCGCAAACATGAATGGGGAAACTTTGATATATAGCTCCAGCGCTTGCCACAGCGTCCTCCGTTCGCTCTGAAAACCAAACGGCGTGAGCGTGCGATTGTAGGCGCCGCTGCGCGCAATTCCCGCGCGAAACAAGTCCGAATGGGCCAGCAAGTTCGCGGTCATGAACGCTCCGTAGCTGTGTCCGCCCACGCCGACGCGATGCGGATCGATCAGCCCCATCTCGGCCGCTTTGTCGATAGCGGCTTTCGCGCTCGAAGTAATCTGCTCGATATAGGTATTATTTACCGTCTCGGGATCTCCCACCACCGGCATCGCCACGGCGTCCAGCACCACATATCCATCGAGCAAGAAAAATAACGGCGAGGGCCCGGTGATCGCCGTGCAGTGATACGGCGACCCGCTGACCTGCCCGGCAACGCTGGCATCGGTGAATTCGAGCGGATAGGCCCACACCACCGCCGGGCGCCGCTCGCCTTGCTTATAATCCGGCGGCAAATACACGGTCATCGAAAGGTCCACTCCATCCGCCCGCTTGTAGGTCACCAACTGTTTTCTAATCGCGCGCAACTCCGGTGCCGGATCGGCGAAATGGGTGAACTCTGTGACCTTCGTCAGCGGCACCACGTCGCCAAGAGTCCCGCCATAAGCGACCGGCTCGCGAATCACATAGTTCGGTGTCTCCGCGGGACTCTCTCTTCTCGTCAGCAATTTTTCTCCGAAAATGCCCAACACTGCCACGATCTCTTCATAATTCCCCACTTCGCCCTGAAAGAGGCGCTTCAACTCCATGGTGTTGATGTCCAACCGGTCCAAGAAGGGCCGCTCGCCGTCCGGAGAGGCTCCCGCGCCAAGCAGAAAAATAAAATTACTTTGCTGCAGTATGGGACTGTGCCCATTGGGCAGCGGCCATACGACCGGCGTTCCGGGGTTGTGATATCTGTCCTGCGTACTCCGGTCCCACACCAAGGTTTTTTCCGTTGGCTTGTCCGCGTGAAACGTCCAAGATTCTCCTGGCTTGGGCTGGGGGTTAAAAAACCACGCGCGACCGCGCAGCGTGTCACGGTCAAAATCCCACAAGATCGCAAAATCTCCCCTCTCTCCAAAAGCGATTCCGTCAAAACGTTTCTCCACCCGGGTCAATTCCACGGGCGCCGTGGTAAACGGCTCGTGTACCCACATCACCTTGTCGCGTTCTTTCACTTGCTTCTTCGGATCGCCGTCATCCAGCGCTTCCGCCCACACGAGCGTGCCAGGTTTGTTCGGGTGCCAGAACATCTCGCGCGGCCCAGTTGGGACGCCACCAATGGGCACGTTCTCCTGCAGAGGCAGGTTCGCCACTTTATAGACGATATTGCCCTGCACGTCCCACACCTCAACGTCGCGTGGGAAGCGCTCGACGGGAACGATATAGGAATAGGGGCGGTGAATGCGGCCCACCAAAATGTGCACGCCGTCTGGCGCCGGCTCCGCCTCACCGAAAATTGCCGGCGACCGCAAATCGCTGATCGCCAGGCTCTCGCCATCGATCAAGACCAACTGCGAGGTCGCGTAATAGTCGAAAAGCGCTTCGTCATAGCTGTTTTCTAGCAAATCTTCGAATGTCGCCACCGGAGCGGACTTTCCGAAGCTTTCCTGCACGCGCGGCCCCGCGGGAACCAAAGGCGGCTTGGGTGCGGCGCCGCGCCCCGAAGGAATCGTCAAGCAGAGCAGCGCTTTCCCTTCTGGCATCCAGTGGCATGGCGCGTCATCTTCGCCGATTCCGGACCCGCTCAGCGCGCCGTTCAGCTTCACGCCCGGAACCGCCGCCGCTTTACCGGTGCTCGCATCCGCAATCCAGAGCTCCAGCGCAGAGTCCGTGGCGTGGGTGAACGCGATGCGATGCCGGTCCGGCGACCAGAACGGCTGCGACACCAAAAAGTTTTCCGGCAAATCAACCTGAACTTCGCTTCCATCTTCGACTCGCCTGAAAATCAAATTATTAAAGCGCGGCGCACTATGCGGCCCATTTGACGCCACATCAATCCGCAAGCCCGCTAACCTGGCAAACGGCTGCGTCAACTCCGCGATCGAGGGATACAACACCGGCGTATAAAACAACACCAGACCTCGATCCGGTCCCACACTCGCCCGTGGCGTTAGCGGAGCATTCAACACCTTAAGAACGGCTTCAGGAGGCTTCTGATAGCCGGATTGCCCGCGGGCTCGAGCGGCCAATCCGGAAAGCCCCAACGCCAAGCCAATGATCACGCCCGCGAAAAATACACCGCGCCGCGTTATCGTCTGTTCGGTCGACGACAATTTCCTCATCGCGAGTCTGGTCATTCCGCTCACCTCATTCTCCGCAGAGAATCAACGGGCGGATTGTACCTCAAGCCACAATACCAAGGCAGTACAGCAAAGTCTGGCCGGCGACGGAATTGAAGATCTTGAAATTGCAGTTGTTGCTCTGCGAAGCTTGCGGAGAGAAATCGCGGAAGATGTTACGGGCAAAAAAATCCGGACGCGCCGCGAACAAAAAAATCTAAGCGTTGCCCTTCAGCGCGTAACCTACGTCAAAGGGAAGCTTGCCGTCGAGACGCAGAACCTTTACGGAGCTATTGATCGAGTAGACGTCCACCAAGCCGATCGCGCCGGGAATCGAAGATACCGCGGCCATCACGCTGTCATCCGTATCCACAACTTTCACCACCAGGCGCGTCTCGTTCAGCTTCGCGATGAAGGCTTTTAGGTCGCCCGCAGGTGCTCCTAAGAGCTTTTCGACCACCATACGCGTGCCGGGCGAATCCGGGTCCGTGATGACCAGCGTGAAGTTGCGTCCATCCGGCCACACCTTTTGCGTGCCCTTGCACAGCTTGATGAGGTCCGCCAGTGGGACGTCGTTGAGCTTATTCCCAGCCGCCGTGATGACCGCCGTATTTCGAACGGCGGGTGTGGCGGAAGCCGTCAGAAGAAGCAGCAACAAGCACGCGACGGAAACCGCGCGCAGACGCAAAAGCAAAATTTTCCGATGTGTCATACCCACGCTCGCTTTCAGGCAGGTTAAGACAGAGTATTTGGCACGCTACGGAGACGCGGCAAGGGGAAGTTTGCGCGGTGTGCTCAAGGGGTACGCGGGTTAACGCATACAAGACTTTTATCCGGGCCAGTCCACGCGGTCATCTTTGTGCACAGGTGGCCATTCGTACAGTATCCGCGTACCACGTGGCACGGTACTTTTGCAGGCCTAGGCCAAGGGTTTCGTGTTGAGCCGCCGAACCGGCGGCCCGGAGCGTGGCGTCATGAAGCGATTTTCCCTCGTAGCGGTGGCGGCGGTCTGCTCGCTGGCGTACCCGAACATCAGCGCAGCGCAGAATCAGCCGGCAAGTGTTTCTGAAGTGCGCGCAACAACGAAGGATCCGACCAACAAGAAAAAGGCCAGCAAGGATCCCGCG
>JBEKVU010000033.1:0-16570 GCA_049513775.1 Candidatus Acidiferrum sp. | reverse complement strand
ATTGTCGAGTCCAGCTTCAGGCGCCGAGCGGCAGTAGTCGTAGCTGTACAGCTCGGCTTCGCTCCAATCCCGCCACGGGCCGGAGGCCCGCAACGCAGCGATTGCCTCGTCCCTGGTCATTGTGTAGGCCATCCGGGAAGTATAGTCCCGCGCCGTTCTATTTGGCGACGAGTGCACGCAGCGCGATTACACTGGCGCTCCGCCTCGCAGAGAAACAAAAGCTCCGAGGTCCAATGCAAAGGAGGAATGCGCAACACGGACGGAGAGCCCACCCATTTAACCTAGACCATGCGGCGGTTCGTCCCGCTCGGGAGGGTCCCGTTCTGGAGGCTCAGGACGCTCGGGAGGGTCCGGGTGCTCCACGGGCCCTGGGCGCTCCGGGGGCGGCTCGCGTTCTGGCGGCCCCGCACCAGGACCTCGGTTCGGGTCGTGAGCTGGTCCCGGTGGCGGTCCGGGAGCCGCAGGTGCGGGCGGGGCCGGATTCGCCGGAGCTGGTGGTGCTGGAGCTGCAGCGGGGGGCGCCGCAGGCGGAGCGGCATGACCTGGCGCGACAGGCGGTCTACCAGCACCCAGCCATTCGTCTCCGATAGTGGACGATTGAAATATTCCTGTCACGATAATGAGAGCCGAAGTAGCCACGGTCTCAGCTGTCACACCTAGCGCCTCAATCAGCGCGGGAGCCTCGTTCTTCAGCGTCGAAGCTACAGCAGCCTTAGCAAGATCCATCGTAAGACTCAACGCCATATCGGAGGTGAATTCTTCACCCGCCTCGTTGTTGGCTTTCGCCGCTGCGGCCGCTAGCATTGCGCCGTCTACCAACCCTGGTACTCCAAATCCACCGAACAAGAGAAAGCCATATGCTTCGCCGAATCGGACACAATCCAATGGGTGTGCACCGCGTGTACGGAGTCGGGTTAGGGGCGGCGATAAGCACGCGCTGGTAGCCGTCGCGAACATTTTTGCCGTTGGGAAGGATGAGAACTTCGTCGGCCGAGCCGGGCTGGAAAAGAAAGCCAGTGGTTCGACCACTGGTGAACGGCACCAGGTTGCCTTCGCGCTGGTGCTTGAGCTCAACTATCTGTTGAATGGGATTTTTAGCTTCTTCTACGTCAATCCCAAGCACATTCGGAAAGGTCAGTCGCATAGTTGCTCGCAGAGTTAGACAAATACCTACGGTAGAAACTTAACGATTGACGCAACTCTACCGCTTCCGAGAGCTTGATGTCACCTCTTGAACACTTCATCGTAGGTAAAAATAAAAAGCATATTACCGCCCTGTTTATAATTATTATTTCCGATAAATTCTGCTATCAGACACGCGTTTTCTCGTGACATGCCACCTCCGCCGCCTGGTGTTACACTGTGCCCTGTTTTTTGGGATCGCGACTTCCGAACATGTCGAAAACTCAGATCACATACACGGTTGCCAGCATTTCCGAATACCTCAAACTGGCCGAGCGATTCACTGAGGAATGGTTTCCACGGGAGACCACGTGGGGGCCGTGGTTTCGCGGCCAATCCGACGCCGCCTGGGCTCTTCGACCCAGCATGTACCGCTACTCTCGCCTCAAGCGGCACATTCGTGACTTGGAGGATGAAATGAGGCAGGAGTTCATCGTTCGGGCTCCCAGTCTCGGGCCTGAGCGGCCTCAAAACTCATGGGAGTGGTATTTTTTGATGCAGCACAGCGGCGCGCCTACGCGATTGTTGGACTGGACGGAGAGCGCTTTAATTGCGCTATTTTTCGCGGTCAAGGGCAAGGGGCCGAAGAACGGCACGGATGCTGCTGTTTGGATTTTGGAGCCATGGAGACTTAACGAGTCCGCCGCGAATATAAAAGAAGTTATCGCTCCCGGTGCCGAACTCGGCATGGTCGCCAAGCATGCAAAACGATACAGACCGTGGCTGCCGGACAGGTATTCGAACACGAAGAGTCTCAGGAAACAATTTCCAATAGCGATTTATCCAACTCACTTTTCGAGAAGAATCAGCTCGCAGAGATCTTGCTTTACAGTACATGGGAGCGATTCAGATGGGTTTAACCATCTTCCGGCGACGTTTGGAAAATACCTGATAAAAGTGATAATTCCGGCGAAGGAAGCACATGCAATAGAAAAGAATCTGTCCGTCGCCGGCGTCGATGAAGTGACGATATTCCCCGATCTCGACGGCCTCGGACGCTGGCTGGCAGCGGTGCTGCGCGATGAATGGATTGATAAGTCGTAGCAGGTCACGGGCATCGGGGCGGTTCGCCGATAAACTGTAGTGGAACAATCTGGTGGCGTCATTCGCATTACTGGAGCCCGCGGTGCTGGATCGAGGTTTTTGGGCCGAAGTCAGAGTTGGCGACGAGCATTTAAGGCTCTTCTCGGAGCACAGCCCGCTCGGAGTGCAGGCGTCAGTTTACAATGTAAACGCAAAGAATTGGATCGCGCCCTCCGAGCCGGTAGATGACATCGAGCAGGGAAAAGACAGGGCCGAGGCCCATGCCAGGGAATATCTCCGCAACTCGGGCAACCTGGACCTGCCGTCGCTGGCGTGGAAGAAGTCGCGCTCCGCGTAGCCTGCAAAAATCCGGCCTGCCTTTTCGGAAGCAACGGAGTTTATCATTCACGATAACGAGTTGAAATGTCCGTGGAAAACACGTAAGGCAGCCATGTGATCGACCACGTTATTCTCACTGTCAGTGATTTTGAGCGTTCAGTCGCTTTTTATGCCGAGGCCCTGAAGCCGCTTGGGATCACAAACTTTATAAATTACGAAGGCCACCAGGGGCACCCCGATTTGAAGGGTTTTGGTGACGGCAAAAGAGCCTTTTTCTGGCTCAAAGAAGGAAAGCCCGATCCCCAAGCGGTCCACGTTGGATTTGTGGCGAAAGACCATGCTCAGGTAGATGCATTCTACAAGGCGGCGTTGAAGGCGGGAGGCAAGAGCAAGGAATCACCTCAAGCTCGGCCCGAATACTATCCTGGCTATTATGCGACATGGGTACTCGATCCCGACGGCCACGATATCGAGGTCGTTCACAAAAGCTAAATTGATAGCGACGCCTAATTCTGAAGATTACAGTCTAAAATCGGTGTGATTCGCTGGTTGACTCCTAACTGCTCATTGAAATTCTAGGACTGCGGCGTTGGCGGCGTTGCCTTTGCGGACGGCATTATAGCACTGCGGCTATGTGACTCAACTCCTAACGGATGTTAACCATCCTTGATGATGGCGGATTACGCCCCATAAAAGAGGTTATGGGTCGTAATCTGATTGACCGTTCAGTCGGGTTCGGCTACGGTGCGCTCGGTTCTGCAACAACATCGAATCTGCATTTGTGAGCGAATCTGGCGTCGAGATACTCCCCGCCGTGCTTCCATCGGATTTTCCGGTGCCGGCGATCATCGCGGCCGCCGGTGACAAAACCAGCGAGCATTTCCTCGAATTCTTCGCGGCGACCATCCGTGACAAAAACACGCGAGCGGCCTACGTGCAGGCAG
The DNA here is from genome assembly GCA_049513775.1 of Candidatus Acidiferrum sp. Taxonomy (GTDB): domain Bacteria; phylum Acidobacteriota; class Terriglobia; order Acidiferrales; family UBA7541; genus Acidiferrum. Next base: position 13,082 of record JBEKVU010000033.1, on the reverse strand, counting down.
CTGCGCAGTTCTTCCGCTGGTGCGAGCAATACGACCTGCAGCTCGCCGCGATCCGGCCGCTGCACGTCTCGGCTTATATAGAGGCGAAGCCGATGACTGCGCCGTCCATCAAGCAGCACCTGGCCGCGCTGCGCGGGCTGTTCAACTGGCTGGTCATCAAACAGGTGATTCCCGAAAGCCCTGCCATGGTCGTGAAAGGGCCGAAATTCAGCCGTCAGGTAGGTGTCACGCCGATCATGGAAGCCGAGCAGATGCGCCAGTTGCTCGACTCCATCAAGGTAATGCGGCGGATCAAGATTCCGCGGAAACACGGTGGGGGGTTGAGGGAGGTTTCGGACCTGAAAGGCCTGCGCGATCGCGCTGCCATCGCCATCATGGGCTACACATTCGCGCGTGTGAGCGCCGTGGTGGGATTGACCCTCGCCGACTACCGCCTGGAGGGAAAACGCGGACGGCTGCGGTTGATGGAAAAAGGCAGCAAGGAAAAACTGGTCTGGCTGCACCGCGAGGCCGAGGAATTTCTGGATGCTTATCTGGCTGAGGCCGGCATCACGGACCCGAAGGCGCCGGTGTTTCAGACGCTGGACAAAGCGCACCGGCTCTCAGGAGAACTGCTGAGCAGGCGGGACATGTTGCGCGCCGTGAAGCAGCGTTGCAACGCGGCGGGACTCTAGGATTCCTTCTGCAATCACACGTTTCGTGGCACCGGCATGACGGTGTTCCTCAATAACGGCGGATCGCTGGAAGCGACCCAAGAAATGGCGAATCATTCGGACCCGCGAACCACCAAGTTGTATGATCGGCGGAAGGAACTGGCTAACCTAAGCGAGATTGAGCGGCGAATTGCTTTTGAGTAAAAGCTCGCGGAGTGGCGGGGTTGCGGCAGCGGGCGAGGATGGCAACAAAATGAAGGCTGATAGCATGCTCGCGCGTTTTGAAGGGGATGAAGGACGGCGGAGACTCGTACATCTGCTGCAGGCACAAGCCGTGGTCGGTGGCGACGCGACCGTCGCCCGTGAAATAGCCGAGGTTGCGGTCGTTCGGGAATTACTCCCGGGAAACGTTCTTATCGAGCAGAAAAGCGCAGAGAACGACCTCTTTCTTATCCTCTCCGGCACTTTCCGGGTGTTCGTCAACGGACGCGAAGTCGCCAATCGGCACGCCGGCCAGCACGTGGGCGAGATGGTGATCATCGATCCGTCCCTAAGAAGGACCGCAACTGTCGTTGCATCCGAGGAGAGCATTGTTGCCCAGGTGGGTGAGAAGACTTTCTCGTCCATGGCTGACAAGAATCCGCGTCTATGGCGCGCGTTGGCCGTCGAGCTGTGCCGTCGGCTCAATGAGCGTAAGAAGTTTCACGCGGAACCGAACAGCGCGCCGATTCTGTTCGTCGGCTCCTCGAAAGAACATCTCCGCGTTGCCGAAGCGTTTGCCGCTGGGGTGCCGAAGGGTAGCGCCCGCGTTACTCTGTGGTCGGACGGCGTATTCGGCGCCTCCCGGTTCCCTATCGAGGATCTGGAAACGCAAATCGGCATCGCCGACTTCGCTGTCCTCGTGGTAGGCGCGGACGATCGGGTCATCAGCCGAGGCAGTGAATCTGACGCGCCACGCGACAACGTTGTCTTCGAGCTTGGGCTCTTCATGGGAGCCCTGTCGAGATCGCGCACTTTTCTGCTCGCCCCACGGGGGCATAAAATTAAGATTCCGACGGATCTCCTGGGTCTGACTACGCTTCAATTCGATCCTGCCGCGTCGAGTCCGGAGGACATGGTTGGGGAAGCACTGAAAGAGCTGACGGAAATCATTGCCAGGTTAGGGCCTAAATAACGAAAAGGGGCTCAGTGGGACTGAAAACCGACTTGGAAAACGAGGTGGCAGCTGTTTTCAGGGCCAGATGGGAGGAGCGTGACGGTACGGTTGTGCCCGACGATGACAGCCTTACGCTCGGCAATGACGCTGTAAAGCTTAGGGCCACCGTACTCTATGCGGATCTTGCAGAGTCAACGGCACTGGTCGATAGCCAGACTACTTATGTCGCGGCCGAAGTGTATAAAACATTTCTTCATTGCGCCGCCAAAATTATTCGCGATGAGGATGGAGAGATTACGGCTTACGACGGAGACCGCGTAATGGCGGTATTCATCGGGGATCTGAAAAACACGAGAGCAGTAAGGACCGCCATGAAAATTCATTATGCGGCCTTGTACATCATAGCCCCGGCGATGAAAGCCGTGTACGCCACGAACTCATACTCCCTCAAACATGTAGTCGGAGTCGATACGAGCGGACTGTTCGTCGCAAAGACCGGCGTACGCGGAGCAAACGACCTGGTCTGGGTGGGACGAGCGGCGAATTACGCCGCCAAGCTGGCGTCGCTTCCTGACGCGTACCCGACCTACATAACCAAAGAGGTGTATGACGCAATGACGTCAGAAATGAAGGTCGCTCAGGACGGCAGAGTGATGTGGGAGGCCGTAAGGTGGGACACGTTCGATGACCGCATAATCTATCGGTCAAACTGGTGGTGGTCGATTGGATAGTTGAGTTCCGGGCGCAGCAATAACTATTGCCTGGGAGAGATAGGCATATGGGGTTGGCAGACGACCTGAAATCCGAGGTGGAGGCAATATTCCAGGAACAATGGTCCGTCCGTGATGGCGAAGTCGTTCCTGAAATGGATGACGTGCAGCTTGCGAACGAAGGAGTCAAGCTACGCGCTACGGTTCTGTATGCAGACATCGACGGATCGACAAATATGGTCGATTCCAAGAAAGCATGGTTCTCGGCGGAGGTCTATAAGACTTATCTTCTTTGCGCCTCTCGGATCATCCGGTCTGAAGGCGGCGAAATCACGGCCTATGACGGAGATCGCGTAATGGCCGTATTTATCGGCGATTCGAAGAATACATCCGCGGTCCGATGCGGTCTTCGGATCGAAGGAGCCGTCTTCAAAATCATCAATCCGGCGATAAAAGCACAATACGACATCGATTTCGAACTGAGACAGGTGGTCGGAATCGATACCAGCGAACTGCTTGTTGCAAGAACAGGAATACGTGGCGCGAACGATCTCGTGTGGGTCGGGCGCGCTGCAAATCACGCCGCGAAACTGAGCAGTTTAAGCGAATATCCCTATTCGGTTTTTATAAGCGCCGCGGTCCATGAAAGTATGCATGAGTCCGTAAGGCTGGTTAACGGGAGCAATATGTGGCAGCAGCGAAGCTGGAACGGAGATACCGTTTACCGATCTTCCTGGTATTGGCCCGTATGAAAGAACGCGAATATCAGGACAAGATAAAACGAGCACTCGAGCTGATATACGGGGGAGAAGACTTAAAAGTACAGTGGTATCCGTTCCGGGGGAAGGGCGGCGCATATATGCGCCTGTCGTTGATGTGGCCGTCGGTCCGTTCGCTACAGAACGACAATACGAAGCGCGGTACGCAGAGCTACTTGAGAGGACACGCGTTTTTGTCGAGCACTTGATCGAGAAACACAATCAGAACGTGGAAGAAACGGAACAAACATCGTTTGAATCAATTACCTACTTCAACGAAAGCGCCAGGTGCCTGCTCTGCATAGAGATTGAAGAAAGCGGAGGCCGGAAACATTGCCTCGGCGATCTGGTCAACGCGTCCGCCCTGGGCGGAATAGGTCTCCTCATCTTGCGCTCCGACAAAGTTGTGCGCACCTTCGTACGACAGCGCAGGTATTTGCGATATCTAGCCGACGTGGGAAAAAACACTTTCAAAACGACCAATGCGCTCGTCCTTACGGAAGATCAGTTTGACGAGTGCCTTTTGAGAGCGACGCAGGATCGTCGAGAGCAGCTCCTGCAAACGATCGGATCGCTTGGTGAGCACCTGGTACGTATGCCAGTCAGGGTCGATCATCACCCGGACAACATCCTCGATATAGGCATCGGGAACGGTTGGCTGGAACAGGTCGCTCATACTGTTGACGAAAACAGTGCGCGGGGTCGGCCAGCTGAACGGTTCCGACAATTTTTCAGGAACTAATCGCAGATCAAAACCCTGTTCATAGGGATGACCCTGCACGCCGCGAAAACGCTCGGCGAAAGTTTCAGCATAGCAATGCTTGCACCCTGGGCTGATTTTCGTACATCCACGCAGCGGATTCCACGTCGCATCCGTCCACTCGATCTTGGAGTGATCACTCATGACAATCCTCCCAGGATAGGTTTCTGAATGCCGTCTGTGGGATCGGGCGGATCGAAGACCGTTCCTGCCCAAGAGGATTGTAGCGCGAGTTTCGCCTTATTGCAGAGTGGGACTGCTAGCGCACGCCTCCGTCTGGGCCCCTCGTCAGCCGCTGCCGCCGCGTTAAGCACCCTGATATGTGCGTAGCCTTCGTCGCCGCCCCTCGCGCGCCCAGGTGGATTGCTGAACGGCACGGACTTCGTAATGATTCGCGACGGGCTCTATACGGGACAGCAGCTTCTTGGCTTCCGGTTCGAAAACCGGAGTCATGTAATCAGGGCCGGCGAACCGCCTTACGGCGTCCAAAGACTCGAATAGGTTCACACCACAAATTCAACTTCCTCCGGGCCGTCCAGACGAAGCAGGTAGCCCCCTTTGTAGCCTTCGATCTTTCCGAGTTCCGGAATCACTGTATCCTTCAGAAAGCTTTCGTAGGCGGCCGCATCTACAGCCAACGTCCAACCTCGTCAATGCCGCGCAATCATTTGCCGATCCTCCACGGGCCTGATCACCGCGCAGGCAGTATAACGAACTGAATCTGCCATGATTACGGACCTTTCCAGTTCCACAACTTCACTTGTCTTGCAGCGGTCGCGGCCTTGGTCGAACCTTCGCAAGAACAAGCATAGGGTACACGCGGGGTACACGGCGCAAACGAACGGAAGAACTCCTTTTTTTTCATGAGGAAAGGTTGGTAGGGGCGGTGGGGATCGAACCCACGACCTTAGGCTTAAAAGGCCTCTGCTCTACCACTGAGCTACGCCCCTGTAGTGCGCGGGAAATATTGTAGCATGGTGGGACGTTTTGTTCCGCTTGGAGGTGGGATCCCCCTTCGTTTTTTATTTCTGTTTTTCCGAAGATTTTCTCTTTGGTGCATCTCTATTTGCTGCCTCGCATGCTATTTTATTCGCCTCTGCGTGATCCTCGGATCATATACAGCAGTGCGATTTTCTGGTGCGCGCCCATGTCTCAGTCCGCGTCCGGTTTCGGCATGATGCGTTTGCGTTTCCATTGATAATCCTTGCGCAGGATGGACTGATGTTTTTTAAGCTGGCCTTCGAGTTCGCTGAAGGCTTGTTTGCAACTGGAGCGCGCGTTTTCCGCGGTGCCCGTGGCGTGCAGCGAGCCGGTCGGCAGCGCCAGATTCACCGAGAACGAGTGCTCCTCCTTGTGCGGATTTTCCGTGAAGGCACCGTGCAGTTGCACCAAATCTGGTTCGTAGCTCTTTAGCAGACGCTGGAGCTTGGCCACGTGGTGCGCAACCTCGGCCTCGACGGGCTGATGCGCGTGGACGTGCTTGTAGCTGATCGACATTTTCATAGTCACACCTGTGGGGGAATTTACGGTAGGACGCGACGCAGAGTAATCTCTGGCACCGCTCATAGGTGGAAGCATAGCAGCCTAAGGTGTGCGCGGCAATGGTACGGATGGATGGGCAGGAACGAACAATTTCACATCGGGCGCCAAAGAGGGCGAAGATCGCGCGACAAGCGCCATGGGCGAAATCAACCTGTGCGTTGACAGCGAGGCCGCTAGTGAGGATAACTGGTGCACAGACACGACGCTGAACCAGCGCAGGAGGACTAGGGAGTGCGCCGCGCTGCGCCGAAAAATCTGCCACGGAACAATCTACGGAACGCCTTGAACGGTGATCTGCGAGGAGCCTTGACCAATGATCTGCGGATCGGGCCCGCCGGCTGGGCCTACAAGGATTGGAACGGACTGGTCTATCCGTCGCCGCGGCCGAAAGGCTTTCACGAGGCGACCTATTTAGCGCAATTCTTCGACACGATCGAAATCAACACTTCGTTTTATCGGCCGTTGCGCATCGAGCAGGCCGAGCAATGGATTGAACGAGTGGCGGCGAATCCGCGATTCCTCTTCACCGCGAAATTGTGGCAGCGCTTTACCCACGATGCGGAGCCCAGTGTCACCGATGAACGCGAAGTTCGCTTGGGCTTCGATGTCCTCATGCGCGAAGGGAAACTTGGCGCGGTGCTGGTGCAGTTCCCTTTCGCCTTTCATCGCAACAGCGAAACGGTCCAACACCTCGAAGAACTACTACGGCGATTTGCGGCGTATCCGCTCGTCATCGAGTTCCGCCACGCATCATGGAAGGTGCCTGAAACATTCGCGCTGTTGCGCGAGCATCGCGCCGGCTTTTGCAACATCGATCAGCCGATCATCGGCCGTTCGCTCGAACCATCGGCGGAAGTTACTTCAGAGATTGGCTACGTGCGCCTCCACGGCCGGCGATACGACACGTGGTTTGCTAGTTCTAGAGGTGCGGTCGCGCAAAAGGCACTTCGCGCGAACGAACCTACGTCGGCGAATCCACCAACTGGCTCGCTCAATTTCTCTCCGCGGAATGACCGGGCCACTGCGGAAAACTCCACTGCTATCCCTGCTTTCGAGCGCTACAACTACCTGTATTCCGACGGCGAGCTGCTGCCTTGGGCCGACAGGATCCAGTCTGTCCGCGCCGCCGCGAAAAACACTTTTGTCGTCACCAACAATCACTATCTTGGCAAAGGCGTGGTAAACGCGCTACAACTCATCAGCATTCTCAAGGGTACAAAGGTCGCAGTGCCCGAGACGCTCCGACGGCCGTATCCCGAATTGAATGGCATCGCCTCCCAACCGCCGACCACTCCAACGCTCTTCCCGATGGGCTAGAATTCCGAGGCGGAACTAGATGCCGTAGTTTACGGCGCGGAAGCCATCTTTGTAGGCGTCGCGAGCCTCGGTAGCTTTGATGTGGGCGTCGTGTTCCTTAAAATGGGCGTCATCCCATTTTTCCATAGCGACCATAGAATGGTCAGGCGTGGCCAAGGCCTCTTCCGCGCGAATCGCGTCAACCCATTCATCGGTCGCTTTTTTGTAGGCTAGGCGTAATTGATCGAGGTCCGATTCGCTCATAAGGCTGGCATCGTAATGTTCCTTACATAGTTCGGTCAACGAATTAAGCCGAATTTAACGGAATATTAATGGATGGCGGGTCCGGCCGAGGCTGCGCATTACGCATTAAAAGAAACCTGCATCCTCAGGCTAGCGTACGCTTCTAACCTAGGTACCCTTCGATTTGATGATCCAGGAAGGAGCAGTAACGATGTCAACGCAACCGCAGATAAGCCTGGTGCCCCCCTTCACACGCGAGACCGCGATACAAAAAGTGCGCAAGGCCGAGGATGGATGGAATTCCCGCGATCCGCAGCGCGTTTCGTTGGCGTACACAGTAGACAGCAAGTGGCGCAATCGCTCGGAATTCATCAACGGCCGCGAGGAGATTATTCAATTCCTGACGCGTAAATGGAACCGCGAGTTGGACTATCGCTTAACCAAGGAGCTGTGGGCGTTTGACGGCGCGCGCATCGCGGTACGCTTTGCCTACGAATTCCACGACGATACCGGGCAATGGTATCGCGCCTACGGTAACGAGAATTGGGAGTTCGACGCGGCCGGCTTCATGCATCATCGCTATGCCTCCATTAACGACCTCCCCATTCGCCCCGAGCAGCGTTTGTTTCATTGGCCGCTGGGTACGCGTCCGGCGGATCACGCGAGCCTCAGCGACTTGGGTCTGTAACGCCCCCACCCCGCAACCTCGGGGTCACGCACCAGCTCTCACAACACCCAGATATAACAAGCAACCGTGCCGATGCACATGGCAAGTCCATTCACTACCCTATGCATTTAAGCGGCAGAGGGCGCAACGCCTGCTGGCATCCAGGATGCACCTGCCAGGACTATGAGCTGGTGATGCCGCAGCCACCGCTGTCGTCCGGCGAGAGGGGCGCCAAACCGGAGCTGGAGGACACCGAAAACCCCGCGTTGACGGCAAAGTGCGGGGATTAGCAAGTCGGAAAAAATTTGCCGTGCGGCCGTCGCACGCAACGCGGGAATTCCAGTAACCACCGCCCACTAAACCACGGCCTGCGTGGCTTCGCTCAAGAGATGCACGGCGCGAGGCAATCTTACAAGGAACGTCGTGCCCGACGCCGACGTTGTCTCCACCCTGACGCTGCCGCCGTGATCACCGATGACTTTGTTTACGATGGCCAGCCCCAGGCCCGTGCCGTTCGATTTTCCGTAGCTGACAAACGGATCAAACAACGTACTGCGAATTGCTGCCGGCACTCCAGGTCCGTGATCCGTAACGCGAACCTCGAATTCGTCGCCCAGCGAGCGAACGTCGATGGCAATTTCGCCGCCGGACTGCGCGGACGCTTCGCAAGCGTTCAGCACCAAATTAATAAACGCGCGCTCAACTTTTTGCGGGTCGAACATACCGGTCATTTCCCCGGACACGCGCACGGCAATAGCCCGCTGCCGCATTTCCGAGCGCGCGCGCACCGCATCCACGGCATGGCGAATGGTTTGGTCTAGGGACGCGGGTCGCAAAGAGACCGAGCCTTCTTCACGCGATAATTCCCGCAGCGAATCGAGTAGATCGGTCATCTGCTCGGAAGCGCCTTTGATCTCCGCATAAACTTCATCGCGATTAAGCTTCAACTTTTCCGCTTCGTAGAGAAATTCCGCGTTGGCCACCACGGCGGCTAAGTAGTGCCGCAAATCGTGGGAAATCGAGCTGGCCGCCCGCCCGAACGCTGCGATCCTTTCGTTCGCGAAACGCCGTTGCTCGGAGAGCAGCAGTTCGCCGCGCATTTTGGAAAACGTGTCGCCCAGCTCCGCCACCTCGCTGCTGCCTCGCGGGTTGATGGCGTACGCATAATCGCCGTGTGCCAGCGCGCGAACTCCGGCCAGCAATTCATCGAGTGGATGGGTGATGGTTCGCGAGACGAAGGTGAGCAGCAATCCCGCAACCAGCATCGCCGAAAATCCCAGAATCAGAATGGTGCGATTGAGCCGATCGAGAAAAGCATTGGCAGGCAGCAGGGACATCAGCACGTAGCACTTCACGCTGACCGGCGATCCTTCGTGGAGCAAGACCGTGGCCGCCTGATAAGGCTCGCCGCCGAGCACGAGCTCGCGCGATCCAGTGAGCGCATCCGATCCGCCACTGACCATGCGTTGCAGCTCTTGCTCGATTCGCGGCGCCAGCGTGGACGCGATAATCTTGTCGCCGGTCGCGAGAGCAATTTGGCTCCCCGAGGCTTGCGCCAGTTCCTGCGCCACGGTGGCATCGATCTGATACCCAACCGCAATAATACCCAGTTGTCTCTCGTTACTATCGCTGCCGGCGAGAATTGGCCGCAAAAACACACGGTAAAGCTGGCCGTTGCCAAACCACCACGCGGCGTCTTCTCCTTGCGCAACGGATTTCTTAAGGTCGGACTCCGCGACACGGGCAGGCCATCCGGCCCCGGAAATGTGAAAGGCAAACACCTGGCCATCTAAACTGGACAATACGAAAAGCTGGCTGCCGGCAAGTTTCCAGAAGGGCTCTGACGCGTCTTGGATGGTGAGTGCATGCTGCGTCGCCATCACCGCCTTAAGCGTCGGCAACTCGGCAAGCATAGCGGCCGTGCGAGAAAGCTGCAGTTCGCGCTCGCTCTGTACGTTTTCGAAGGCGTGGAGTGACGCCTCAGTGCTCTGCCGCGCGCCTTCGGCAATTTCCGAACGCACGGTATGCCGCACGATGAGCAGCAGCGCTCCGAGCAATCCGCAAATAATCAGCAGCGTGGCAATCAGTAGCTGGGTGCGTAATCGCAGGCGCGCCATGAAGCTCCAGGCCTGCGAAGTTACTTCCCCGCGGCGGCTTGCGATTCGCCGGGCGTGAATTTGTAGCCGGAGCCATGCATGGTGAGAAAATAGCGCGGATTTGCAGGATCGGGCTCGAGTTTCTGCCGCAAACGCAGCACGTGATTATCCACCGTTCGCGTGGTGGGATAATTTTCGTACCCCCACACTTCGTTCAAAAGCTCCTCACGGGAAATCACCCGCGAAGGCGACGCCGCGAAATACTTCAGCAGCTTAAATTCCTGCGCCGTAAAGCTGAGCGACTTGCTTCCGCGCGTGGCTTCCATGCTGGTGAAGTCGATGCGATTTTCATCGAACACCAAGATATCGCGCGGTGCAGCGGTAGCTGCCTGGCTGGCCGCATCCGCTGTTCCGCCGTTGCGCCGCATGGCGCGGCGCACGCGGGCCCGCAATTCCTTGGGACTGAACGGCTTGGTAACGTAATCGTCAGCGCCAAGCTCCAGCAAAAGCACCTTGTCTTCCACTTCATCGTTGGCGCTGAGCACCACAACCGGCACGGACGCGGCATGAGCTTTGAATGCGCGGCAAACTTCCTTGCCCGGCAAGCGCGGGAGCTTCAAATCCAACACCACCACGCTCGGCGTTTGCTTGCGAAAGCTCTCCAGACCGGCTACGCCGTCGGCGGCAATCTCGACACTCAGGCCATCCGATTCGAACAGGCGTTGCAGCGTGCGCTGCATCGGCCGGCTGTCTTCCACCACAAGTATGGTATCCACGATATTCCTTTGTGCCGGCGGGTCTTGGCCGGACCTTCCGGGAAACCCTCAAAAGGTTGAATCCCTATTATATAGACGCTTGGCCCGAGCGGTTCGGCTCATATGTTCGGGGGCAGACCCGGAGAACGCAACCCTAGCGCCCAAGGGAAAAAAGTGCTCTACCGGTTCTCCGAGCCTGTTTCCCCACACGTTAGCGGAATCCACTTGCGCCGTTGTCAGTCTGTTGTCCACGAATTGTCAACAACCCGTAAAATCGCTGATCACGGGTGGTCGTACTCGGTTTTTGGCGGCGGTACGTACTCCTGGCCATACTTGTTCTTGTGGGAGGCGGTGAACTCGGGATTTTCGACGACGTGCATCACGCCCAGATTGCGCGAAGCGTCCGAGATGGTCACCAGCTTATTCAAGTCGAGCAACCTCTCGGGTAGACTTCGTTCGTACCACACATTGAGCTCATACCGCCCGTTCGGCACGTTCGGAATCACCACCTTCCCGGCACGATCCGACAACCCAAAATAAGGCGTATCGACCGCCACCACTACGGCGCTCATCTCCGCATGAATATTGCAGAAGAGAAAGCTGACGCCGCGCCGGTCGAATAGCACCGAACGTGCCGAGCCTGCTTCATAGAGCCCCAGATCGAAGCGCTTGCCGTCATAGAGCGAAAAAATATTATGGAAGAAGGGGTCTTTATTCGGAAATCGCACCAATGTTCCGACGTGCACGACGAGCACATGAGGGATGAAGGTCTTATGGTATTGCACGATCTGCGGCTGCTTCTTTTCCGTCGCTGAGAGAGAACTGTCTGTCGCGCTGCGGTCGAGCGGTGTGAGCCACACCACGACGTTGGAGGCGTCGGTAACTCTGTTCGCCGGAGTCTTGGCGCCACCGGCGGTCGCCGGACCGATTTCAAAACTCAAGGTCACCGGGCTTTCTTCCGCCCGGCCTTGCGACACGGCAATGCAGGCGGACAGGAATACCAGCCAGCCGGAACGTTGGCACCACCGCTTCATTTCACCGCCCACATCCATCATTAGAACAGATATCGGCATTAAAACAGATACCCGAGGCTAATGCCCGTCTGGTTCGCGTTGTACGGATAGTGATCGAGGCTGTAGGTTTGCAGTCGCCGGTATTCCACGGAAAACAGCACATCGGAACGCACGCGGTAAATAAAGTTCACAAAAGGGCTCAGGTTGCGCGTCAATGAAGTGCCGTAATAATACGCGCTGGCTGGAAACTGCCGCAATTCTCCCGCGAACGGGTCATCCTGTCCGTACGCCAAATTAATCTCGAAGTTCGACTTGGGCTTGAATTTCAATTGCGCCCAGCCTCCGAGCGAGTCCAGCCCATGGATCGCGGTGCTGGCGTCGGCAATCGGTCCGGAGAGCACAATGCTCTGGCCGATTCCTCCACCCAAGCCTCCGACCGCTCGGCCCCGATAAAACTCCGCCGTTACGTCGAAGTGCTCGCCGAGGGGCACCGTTAGGTCGGTCGTGGCAACCCAGCCATCCACGTTGCGGCCAAATCCCCAATTCTGGCGCCCGTAGTAACCGCCAAATCCGATGGTCATCTCTCGATCGAACATTTTTCGGTTCCAGGAAGCGCGCGCCGCATACGCCGGCTGTCCCGACTGCTCGCCGACGGTTGGATTGCGATAGTCGCTTACTAGAGATGGCATATCCCCGGTCAGCGAGTCCAGAATCCCGGCTTGCAGGAGTAACCGCGAATTATCCGATAGCGTGACACGATGCTCGACGCGAATCTGTGGCGTCCAGCTCCACAAATTGCCGGTGTAGGAAAGCGCCGGGGTGGCCAGTGACGTCAGCGTCGTAGGCACCAGCGGCGCAAAAAAGATGCTGTCTTGCCCCGCCACAATGGAAGTATTTTGCCAATCCAGCCGAATCGTTCCGGTCCGCAGCCGCACGATGCCAAACGCCGCGCCATTCGGTGTATTCGGAAAGCCTCCGGCAAAATCAAAGCGGATGTTGGCGCTGGTCTGCGCACCGGCGATGTCCGGTCCGAAGGCTTCCACTCCCAGCTGCGATTGCCGCAGCGAACCCGAAAACGCACCGGAGGCACCCGGCGTTAGCGGCGGCGTCGCAACTTGCGGGAAGTCCAGATTATCCACGGCGCCGCGGGTGACTTCGGTGTTCAGTAGGATGATCCCCGAAAAGCGCACGCGGTATTTCGATCCGCTTTCTACTTTCGTTTGGCTCTGTTCGATAATCTTGTCATTCAGCAACTCCTGATCATCTTCGAGCTTCGCCACTCGTTCATCGAAAGAAGCGCTCGGCCCCGGCGGCGCCACCGAGGTCGCCGCAGCGACGCTCGGCCGCGCTGGCGTCACAGCGTAAGCCGCGTACGTGTCGCCACCCCGCGCCGCCAACTGCTCTCGGGTTCGCTGCAATTCGGCGCGCAGCTC
>JBEKVU010000032.1:0-15698 GCA_049513775.1 Candidatus Acidiferrum sp. | reverse complement strand
CGATGAATGGTGGCGGGCGCGCGGCGAAATGCAATTGGTTGAAGAGCGCGGCACTCTACGCGTGGTCGGAACCGGCAGCGAACGCGCCCGAATCGCTTACGCCCGCCTCGAAAACGGACGCCTCACCTATAGTTTCGATAGCCACCACGCCAAGCACTAGCCGATCCCCGGGATGACGTCTTACGACGTTCTGCAACGCATGAGATTCATGCCTTTCATGGTCATTACGCACTCTTGATTTTGATTCAGGACTTCGATGAGCGCGCGCACCATGCCTCTGTCGGGCTTTGACGTCGAGCGCTTGGCCTCCAGAATGGAAATGCGAAGCGAGAGCGAGTCGCCGGGCCGCACCGGACGAGTCCAGCGAATTTCGTCAATTCCGGGAGAGCCGAGACTGGCCTCCTTGGGCAAGTAATGGTCGACAATCAGTCGCATCATTACGGCCGAGGTGTGCCACCCGCTCGCAATTAATCCGCCGTAGGGACCGCTTTTCGCCGCCTCGGGATCGATGTGAAAATATTGCGGATCGAACTGCGTCGCGAAGGCGATAATCTCAGATTCGCTGAGCGGAATGGCGCCGTATTCGAGGACGGAACCCGGAACGTAGTCTTCGAAATAGCGTTCCTGGGTGGGCACGGCGAAATCGGACGGACTCATCGTTCAATCCTTCGCGTCATCCTTTGCTTCATTCCCCGCTCCGTGAAAGTAGCGCAGTAACTCCCGGCGCAACGAAAACCTCAACGTTGCGAAAGGGCATTTAGCGAGCTGTCGCGGTTTTCGTAATATTTCTCGTAATAGGAAAGATATTCGCCGCCGCGGACGCCGGCGACCCAGGCAGAATTCGTTTGGTACCAATCGATGGTCTGGCGCAAGCCTGTGGCAAGAGGAATTTCTGGACGCCAGCCAAGCTCGGCGGCGATTTTTTTGCACTCTAAGGCATAGCGGCGGTCGTGGCCGGGGCGATCTTTTACATAGGTGAGCAGCTCTTCTGGCTTGCCCATGGCCCTCAGAAGCTCCTTAGCCATGGCGATATTTTCTACAACAGCAGTTCCCCCGATATTGTAGATCTCGCCGATGCGGCCGCGTTCGAGCACCGCGAGAATCGCGCGGCAATGGTCCTCCACGTGAAGCCAGTCGCGTTCCTGCCGGCCGTCGCCATAAATCGGAATCGGCTGGTCGGCCATCAGGTTGCTGATGAGCAGCGGCAAAAACTTTTCCGGGAACTGGTACGGACCATAATTATTCGAAGCCCGGGTGATGATGCCCGGGAAATTATAGGTACGGACGTACGAGCCGACGAGCAGGTCAGAACCGGCTTTCGAAGCGGAGTAAGGGCTGCTCGGACGCAACGGCGCGTTTTCGTCGGCACATGCGCCTGCGGTCATGTCGCCATAGACTTCATCGGTCGAGACGTGGACGAATCTCGCAAGCCCTAGCTTTCGGGCGGCCTGCAGCAATGCGAAGGTGCCTGTGACGTTGGTCTGAATCGCGGCCGCTGGCTCATAAATACTGCGATCGACGTGCGATTCGGCAGCGAAGTGCACCACCGCGTCGCAGCCCGACATGGCCGCTTCGACGGACTGCGGATCGCAAATATCGCCTTTCACAAAGCGGTAATTCGAATTGGCGGCTACGGATTCGAGATTTGCGAGATTGCCAGCGTACGTAAGCTTGTCGTAATTCACCACCGCATGGTTTGGCCGGAGCGCGATAAGCAAGCGGATGAAGTTTGAGCCGATAAAGCCCGCGCCGCCGGTAACGAATAGTTTCATGCCGGTACTCTCGCGGAACGCGCGTCCGCGCGAGTCGCGCCAGCCATCTTATTGGCCCCGGTTTCCGCCACCAGGGTGTTGGCGCGCAGCAGCGACTCGAATTGGCCGGCGTCGGTCCACCAGCCGTCCAGAACTTCAAACGTGAGCTTACCTTCGTCGATGTAGAAATTGTTGACGTCGGTGATTTCGAGTTCGCCGCGGCCGGAGGGTTTTAAGCGGCGGATTTTCTCAAAGACCGTGGCGTCGTAGAGATAGATGCCAACCACCGCATAGTTCGATTTGGGTTGTTGCGGCTTTTCCTCGATGCCGAGGACGCGATTGCCGTGGATCTCCGCGACCCCAAATCGCTGCGCGTCGTCGACTTCCTTTACTAGAATTTTCGCCCCGTCCTTCTGCTTTTTGAAATTCTCAACCGCCGCGCAGATGTTATTTTCGATGACGTTGTCGCCGAGAATCACGCATATCGGCTCACCTGCGGCAAAGAACTCGGCCAGACCAAGAGCCTCGGCGATGCCGCCTTCGCCGTCCTGATAGGTGTAGTTCAGATGCTTCAAGCCGAAGTCGCGGCCGTTGCCGAGCAAGCGCAGAAAGTCTCCGGCGTTCTTACCGCCGGTGACCAGCAGAATCTCCTCGATTCCGGCGTTCACCAGGGTCTGGATGGGGTAATACACCATTGGCCGGTCATAGACGGGCAGCAAATGCTTGTTCGTGACCTTCGTGAGCGGATGGAGTCGGCTGCCGGTTCCGCCTGCCAGGACAACGCCCTTCATGAATTCCACCTTTAGTAGCGCGCGATGCGTGGCTTTTTTTGATGTGCACGCTGGGCCCGATTATGGCTGGCAGAGGCCGGGCATGCAACAGCAACGGCCGGTTAGCGGCAGCCCCGGCCAATCGTTTAAACGGTCCGTCAAATCCCTTTTTTTAGGATCAGGTATGGGAGCATGGCGAACTCGGCAATGCTGGGTTTGAGGTCCTCGCTGCTATACACGGACTCGATCGCCACGTTGCGCAGAGACTGCACGTAAGCGCTCCACGGCAACTGCCGGTTCATCAAACCGATCAGGCTATAAGGAAAGTCCGTAATCACGCGCATCCATCCGACTCCCGCATCTCCGTGGCACTCCTTGACCGGCTCGCCAACCTGATCGGCGAATAGCAGCGATGAAAAATCGACTCCCGCGGCTTCCCCGAGCGCGTGAAATCCCCAAGTGCGAGCGTTCACGTCCAATAATTTGAGTTTTCCATCCCGCGGGTCCCGCTTGAATTCCACCTCCGCGAGGCCGTAATAGTTTATTTCCCTCAGAAAGTGCGCGGACATCTCCCGCACTTCGGGATGATCGATGCTTTCAACGTACGTCGCGGCGCGGCCGAATTCCGGCGGGTGCTGGCGCCAGCGGAGTGCCTCCATGCTGGCGAGAATGCGTCCTTCCTTGAAAAAAAGGCACGAGGAATATTGGTGCTGGCCGTCGCCCGGGATGATCTCCTGAATCAGGACCTCGTTGCCTCTGGAATGCTCTAGCGCGCGGGCAAACAATACTTTCAATTCCTCTCGGTTGTTGGCACGCCACGCCTTAGCTCTGGTCGCGTAGAAGAAGTCCTCTTTTACAGCCGGCTTTACGCCTACGGGAAACTGCACGTCCAGAGTTTCCAGCTCTTCGACGCTGCGCGGACAATAGGTCGTCGGAATGCACAGCCCAATTTTTTGCGCGAGTTGATAAGTATTCCACTTGTTCCAAGCCCATTTCACGACTTCCCAGTCCGGAGTGGGCACGCGAAACCATTCGGCGAGGGCTGCACGATGCCGTGCGAACGCCGCGACATGTTCATCCCGCGTGGCATACAAGACCCAACCGCGAAGATTCATGCGTTTCGCGATGCTGAGCAGCGTGCCCACGGTCTCCTGCTCATTGCGCAGGCCTTCGACCTTCACATAATGCGTGGTGTAGCGTGAAAATCGCGCGATGGAGTGTTCGTTGTCGACCACGCAGACCGGAATCCCTTTGCGCGCGAGACTCCGCACGATGGCCAGGCCATGGAAATCGCCGCCTACTACCAGCGCGCCAACCTTAGGCGCGCCCGGCGAGTCCGGGCTTAGAAAGCCACTGGTCATGCAGCTCCCTGTCCGATCATTTTCTGTGGGCTTCAGAGATGTGGCGTGCGAGTTTTCCGGCCGCGAATTCGGTGCCGGCTACGAAGTACATAAGAGGCCCAAAGTTCCATGCCGCCGGAGAGCCGAGAAAGTGCAGCCCGGGCACCGAGGATTCGAGACCGCCAGTGAGGTGGGGGAAGCCGTCGGTCACGCGAAGCGAACTTGCCAGGTCCCGCGACAGGAATGGATAGCCCGTCACGTTTACGCGATATCCCGTGCCCAGCAGGACGTGATCCACTTCGCGGGTGCTGTTATCGCTTAAACGAAGATGTACGGTGGCTGCCTTGACCTCGGCGGAAGTAACGTAGCGCGCGGTGGTTATCGTGACCTCCTTGGTCCGCTCGATCAGCCATCGCGCACCGGCCGGCCGTAGCGACCGTTTGCGAAATTTGTTTTGCACGAAGCGCGGGAAATACTTCACCGAATCCGGCTTTGCCACAATCCGACTGACGCCCGCGGGGCCGACGTCCGTCGGAGCATAGAGAAATTTTGATATTGCGCCCAGGCGCTGCATTTTTGCGCGCCAGCCAAGCCAGTGCACGCTGTTTTGGCGCACCAGCACTTCCACGGTGCCCCCCGCCTCATGGATTAATGCTGCCGATTCGAGAGCGCTTTGGCCCGCGCCGATCACGGCTACGCGTTTGCCGCGAAAGCGGGCGACGTCTCGCTGGTCCGAGCAATGCGTCACGAATTGCGGGGAAAGCTTAGAGAATACTTCCGGGCGCCTTGAAAAAGAGGTCAAACCAGCTGCAATCACCACGCGTTCTGAAGCCCACTGTTCGCCGCCGACCGCAGTTACACGAAAATTCGTGCCGTCGCGTTCGACGGTCGCGATTTTCTGCCTACGCAAAGCCGGCACCACGTGTTGCTGAAACCAAAGGCCATATTCGACGAACGTATCCAGTGGAATGGGCCGGGGAACAGGCGCCGGCAGCTTGGCGGCGAATGCATCAATGGTGAACTGTTTGTCCGGATCGGCAATGTTGGAAGCGCTCCAGGGCGACCGCAGGAACATGCCCTCCGGCATGTACGTCTTCCAAAACTCCATAGGTTCGCCGTGAATGCAAACGTCCAGCCCGTTGATTTGCCGCAGGTGCGCCGCGGCCGCAAGACCGTAGGGGCCAGCACCCAAAATCGTCACATCACGTTTCTCCATGAGGCCTCTTAAACGTGCTCTTTTTTCTGGTATTCCGGTAGCTCTCATTATATAAGCGCGAGACCCATGCGCGGCGAAGATTCCGCCCGTTGCTTACGAAACCAATAACCCGATGTGACGCCGGGCGCGGGCACAAAAATCTATGGCTTCGGCCCCGATTGCCACATTTCCTGTTGAATCTTCCATCCGTCGCTTTGCTGATGCAGGATCAGTGCAATTCGTCCGTAAACCTCAATCGCGGGCTTTTCCCCCGGCGGCGTCACCTCCTGATGCACCACCCCCCATTCTGACGCCCAATCTCCGGCGATCCGCAGATCCTTCCACTCGATCTCTTCGACGGTAATCTTATAGCCCGCAAAGTCCTTCGTGACTCTGTCCATAAACGCCGCGATACTCTTCTTCCCCGAAATTGGCTCCGCCTCCGGCATCAGGCTCACGCCATCCTCCGCCCATAGCGCCACGGTTCCCGCGCTGTCCATGCGCAAAATCACATCGCGAAACGCCGCATTGAACGCCGCCAAATCCCCATTTACCGCAAGGCTCGGCGAACCGCCAGAGGTCGGCGAGAGAAGCGCGCCCATCGCAACCATCGCCATCCCGAAGACGACCCGGCGCCAATTCATCATGAAAATCCTCCGCCCAACATCCCGCAAAATGCTCGCCAACCGCCCGAATCCCTTACGCTGGAGAATCTTTCCGCCTTATCGTATAATCAAATGCTTGCTCGCGACCTAGCGACGCGGCTGTATCCTCCCAACCCGTTGGGAAGCCGTGCAGACCGGACGCGACAGAATGGAGTTTCCCATGAAGCCCGGTATCCACCCCGATTATCACGCCGTAACCGTGCACTGCGCCTGCGGCAACAATTTTGCCACGCGCTCGACCATCAAAGGCGAAAAGCTTAACGTCGAAATCTGCTCGAATTGCCACCCGTTCTTTACCGGCAAGCAAAAGCTCATCGACACCGCCGGTCGCGTCGAACGCTTCACCAAGAAATACGCCGACGCCGCCGCGAAAGTCGCCGCCGCCAAAAAGTAACTCGCTAGGCAAGCACAAATGTCTTTGTAGGGGCGCAGCGTGCTGCGCCCCAGTTTGCCCAGCCGCAAAATATCCCCCTCGTTCCGAATTTCTCTTCGAGTTCTAAGGGCCGCATCACTTCCTTGCGAAATTCTTTTTCTTTTCGCAGTAGAATACCCATCACACAAATCGTGGCCACCCAATCTCCTATGTTCGAAAGCGTCCCCGGCCAACTGGTCGAAACCGCCCCGCCGCGCGTCACCCTTCGCAACTACTTTGCACATCCCTACGACTCCGCTATCGCCGCCGCTCGCACCTGCTACGCCTCGCACCTGATCACCCCGGACGAAATCACCGACAAGCAGCGCCTGAATATTGGCGCCGCCACCTTCTTTAGCGGCCACCACACCGTCTTCCAGCATGCCCATTTCGAATTCGGCCTCGAAAATGTCAGCCGCCAATTCGTCTGGTCGTTCCTGCACGCCCACCCTTTCTACAATTCCGAGCAGCAATCCCAGCGCTACGTCCGCATGGACAAAGTGCACGCCTTTATTCCCGACGACGAAATCTTTTTCGACGCCGGCAGCCGCGCGATCTACGAACAAGCCATTTCCCGCGCCTGGGCCGCCTATCGCGAAATTTCCGCGCTGCTCGTCGGTAACACGCGCGAAATCCTGAGCGACATCTGGCACGTCGGTCCCATGTCTCACGCCAAGCGCTTGCAAAAAATTGAACGCTCCGCCGAAAAGCGCGCCATCGAAGTCGCTCGCTACGTGCTACCCGTCGCCGCTTTTACCACCATGGTGCACACCGTCTCCGGCATCGTCCTGCACCGCCTGTGGCGCATGTGCGATGCTTCGGACACCCCTTGCGAAGCACGCCAGGTCATTGGCGCCATGGTCGCCCAGGTAAAAGAAATCGATCCCCAATTCTTCGAGCGTTTCGGCACCGAGCCTCTTCACGAACGCCCGGAATGGAAGCACGCCTTCCCCGATGCTTCTCAGGGAGCAGCGGTAGCTCGCGAATTCGACGCACAGCTCGGCGGAAAAACATCCAAGCTGATCGACTATTCACCCAACGCCGTCCGCGTCACCGCCGCAGCCTACCGCGCCGTCATCGGCTCGACCGAAGCGCAATGCCCGGACGCCGAAGCCCTCGACCGCCTCCTAAATCCCGCGCGCAATTCCTATCGCCTCGAGACCCTCAACGTCGGCGTCCACTCTCCAATGATGCGTGCTCTGCAACACGCCACCTACACCTTCGCAAAAAAAATCAGCCACACCGCCGACTCTCAAGACCAGCGCCACAGAATGGTCCCCGGCTCGCGCCCGCTGCTCACCCTAGCCGACACTCGCGAGCCCGACTACATCACCCCCGCCTTACTCAACGACAATCCCCGCGCCAAGGAAATTTACGACCGCGCCATGCACGACGCCTGGCGAGCAAAAAACGCTCTGCTCGATCGCGGCGTCCCTGCCGAGCAGGCCCTCTATCTCCTTCCCAACGCCAAATCCATCCGCCTGGTCGAAACCGGCTCTCTCCTCCACCTTCTCCACAAATGGACCATGCGCACTTGCTTCAACGCCCAGGAAGAAATCTACCAGTCCTCTATGGACGAACTCGCCCAACTCCGCGAAGTCCACCCACAAATCGCAAAATATGTCGGCCCCCCGTGCTACCTTCGCACCGGAGTCACCACGCCGGTCTGCACCGAAGGCTCCCACTATTGCGGCATCAAAGTCTGGCTCGATTTCCCGAACGTCGCCCGCCGCATTTAGCTCTGCGTAGCACGGGCTCGCCGCAGCCTTCCCTCTTGGACAGATCGTTCGAGCCCGGCCCGCAGGATTTCCATTCCCAGCGGCGTCACAGTGTATTGCTGTACCCTCACCCTTAGCGCTCACGTCATATAGCTAGCTGGCCAAACGCCTTCGCGTGCGCCGGGCTGTAGTTCGCCGGCGCTTCTGCTCGGAGTCAGGTGCCCGAGAATGACTTCTCCGTTCCACCGTCCCCTTTCCCGTAGTCTCTTAGCGATTCGCCATGCTCTCGGTCACGCCGCAGGCACTAGATCTCGAGGCTGCAACATGAAAACAATTCTGAAAACCATCTTGGTAAACTTGATTTTCTTCTCAGGCACCAATGCCTTTGCCCAAATCGCCCCCGGTTGCGGCACCGTAGACATCAAGTTCGACGTCTCGACCAAAGACTCTCAGGTCATGGCGGCACCCGATCCCGGTAAAGCGCTCATCTATTTCCTGCAAGACGACACTAACTTCGCCTCGCACCCGAGGCCCACCACGCGCTTCGGGCTAGACGGCAAATGGATCGGCGCCACTCACGCCAACTCCTATTTCTACCTCTCGGTCGATCCCGGCGAGCATCATCTTTGCGCCAATTGGCAATCCATTGTCGGTCTCGGTATCGGTATGCGCACCGCTGCCGCACACTTCACTGCGGGTGTCGGCGGCGTCTACTTCTTCGTCGCCCACGATCGCTACAGTCGCGAGACCCCTGCCGAAATTAAGCTTCTGCCCATGGACAGCGACGAAGCGCAACTCTTCATGCGCACCTTTGCCCTCGCCACCTCACACCCCAAAAAATAAACAACCGCGGGAGTCCCGCTGAAACCATCAACAATCGCGAGGGAGAACACCATGTCATCCCATCATCGCTTCCCACCAGCATTGGCCATTATTACCTGCTTGTCGTCCAACCGCTGTTCGCTTTCGACTCTCCGCTCTCTGACGAAGCCATCCGCCAAGCCTACTTCCTCGGTCAGCGCAACGATCAAACCACCGACTCTTTCTTCTCTCCGTATTTCCGCGTACTTCCCGCGCCGGACAATGGCCCGCACATCGCCGAGGTTGAGGTCTACACTCCCTACGCGCAGGTGCTCGAAGCATCCCGCCGTCGCTCCTTGGGCTACAGCGTCCAGCAAGCGGAGCTAGATTATCGCCGCCATCGTGATCACCTCTACGTCCGGGTCCGCATTGACTTCACCGCCAGCTACGGCGCCCTTGAACTCTATCGTTCCGCCAAGGGTGACGCGGAACAGTCCGGCCAGGCCCCGCTTCCCGATTTCTATCGCGATTTGTTGGTAGCACGTTTGCGGTTGGCCAGGAAGCCGAAGTTGCGGATGCGCACGAAATCTTCCGGGAGCAAGTGCAATAGGAAGCGGCGCAAGAACTCATCGGGGAAGGTGGCAGTCAGCTCACGATGGAACTCGGCTTTGCTCATCAAATCTCTATTTTTTCTCAAAGTGGTTCCCGAAGTAATAGATCCTATGATGAGATTCTTTCAGCTCGGCTGCATTAAGCGTCAAATCCGCACTATCGAGGCGACGAACATCTGCATGATGAACCTTCTCTTGGTTACTCACCCATTCATCGGCCGACTCTAGACCAGAAACCTCGGTCGTCAAACCGCTGAGAGAATAGTGGGCTGGAATCACCGCCTTAGGATTATATTTCCCGACGATTGCATCGGCCTCCTCGCGCGTGAGTATTGACTCGATGGGCAGAATGAGCACGTCAACATTTTTTAGGTAATGATCGAGAGGGAGACCGGGCATCGCGCGATTGTCGCCCCAGATGGCGATCCGCAGTCCACCAGTCTCAATGATCTGAATCGCGTTATCGAAGGCCATCACGTTGTTTGGCGGACAGGTCTCTACACGGAGGTGTGCAGAGGCAACACCCGGCTCGTCAGGAGGGGCCGCTTCACACTTATGCTTGTCGGCGAGGCCCGTTATTTCGATGTCGCCGAGTTCAAACTGCCCAACCAAACGTTCGAGAACCATCAGCGCTTTCGGGCGCTCGACAGCATCGTGGTCGAAATGAGCGTGAGTGGAAAGAACTATATCGACCCGGATGGCTGGAAACTCGTTCAGAAACCACTTTGGGTAAAGGCCTGTTGCGTCATTCCGCCAAGGATCGATCAGCACCGTCAACCCGACCGGCGAGGTGATCTTGAATGCATCGTGTCCATAGAACTCGATCTTGACATTGCCCGGTCGAGTAGGATTTCCTCCCATTTTCTGCACGGTGATTAGAGAATTGTCATTCCATTCAGGGAGGGGAGCCGCGGAATTCCCTGACTGTTGCGCACGCGCGTCACAGGTCAAGGTCAATAAGACAATCAAAACGATCGGGGCGAGCGTTTTCAGACGCATATCATCCTCTCGTGTTTCATGGATGACTCTACACGAACCTCGATGCATCATCGTCGCGCGCGAGGCTGTTCGGCTCGGAAGTTGGCCAGAAACGCCGTTATCGTCCATGTGGATTTCAACTCTCCGATTAGCAGGACGAATCAGAAGTCAACGCAGAGGTATTGCCTAACGGGCGTTTGGCAGCGAAACTACGCGCAAGGGTTTCGTAAATTGATTTCCGATAGTTCAATCTGGGCGGAACTGCCCGTCTACGGCGACAGGAGGCGATATGCGAAGCAAAGGTCTTTGGATTGTTTTATCTCTGGTCCTAGTGGTTCCGCTCCTCATTGCCCGCGTTTTCGCGGCGCAGAATGATGAACAGGGCGTGCGGAAGACCGTGGGTGGATTTGCACAAAACTGGAACAATCACGATATGGATGCGTTCGGTAACCTCTTTGCGACCGACGCCGACTTTGTCAATGTGGCAGGAGACTGGTGGAAGGGACGGCAAGACATCCAGATGGAGCATGCGTATTCGCACGGTACAATCCCTGCTGATACGAAGGGATTTGAGGCGTTGCGCACGTACTACGGGATCTTCAAGTCCAGCACGTTGCGGTTTACTCAGATGGAGGTTCGATTCTTACGAAGGGATGTAGCCGTGGCGCACGCGAGTTGGGAATTGCTCGGCGATACCCGAACGCCAAATCCGCGGCAGGGCATTTTCACGTTTGTGCTGGCTCGGCAAGACGGCGGCTGGTTCATCGCCGCTGCTCAAAACACGGAAAGCAAGCGCACCGTGAAATGAGTTGCTATTCGCCCGGAGGGGGCTTGCGGTATATCAACTGATTAGAGCGGAAACCACACAAGTCCCAGCAGCCAAGTTCCCGATAACCCGTGCGCTACCGCAGGCCAGGTGCGGGACTTTCTGTTTTCTCCAGTGGACGCCACCATCAGGCCTCGTCGCGCTCGAATATGAAACCATTCCTTAGGGATGTAACGAGTTGTGGGATCAGTCAGCGGTGCTGAAAATCCGGTGAGGCTAGGATGAAGCCGGAAATCACGCGAATGCCCTCGACAGGCGATCGAGCCGTACGCCGGACTACATCGGGATCCTCCATTTGTTTGCGAATTACGGCCCCCTCCCTGGGGGGAAGATCACTTTGCAGGATCGCGTCCTCGCAAAGGGCCAGGGCTAGATCGGCGTTCGTGTGCTTTGCGGCGAGTGACCCTTTTGTGCGGGGTAAAGCTCCGCCAGCAAGGATTCCTTGCACAACAAGTCCGGCGGGATCGAATTGGATACCGGAGAGCCTTCCTTGTGTGAGCGCGGTCGCAAAGTTGATGCGTGCCAGCAGAGCTCCATCATTTTCCCAAATCGGCGCTTTCATCTCGTAGCCTGTTGGGACAGTCATGCCATACGGTGGCATGCCCATACTTGCCAGGTTTTGGACGATCGCGGCGGGCGTCACGACATTGGCTCCGCTGGCGCGTACTGCGGACACTACATATTCGAGCGGCGTTTTGAATTTGCCGTTATAAGTCTTTGCACTCCAGAACTCCGGAGATTGAAACAGGGCACGCAGCACCTCGCGAATATCGCCGTCCGTGGTCCGAAAAACGCCGGCCAGTCGCGTGACCAGAGCTTCGGGTGGATCATCGGAGACAAACCGCGTGGCCAAGCACTTCGAAATGAAGTGCGCGGTCGCCGGGCTGTGCGCCAGCATATCCAGAGCACGCATCCCTTCGTCCTGGCCGGCATCATAAAACTTGTGGCCGAGAACGGTCTTGTCCCCCGGTTCGTGGCGGCGCGGATCGAATTGGAATTGTCCGCCGTCCTCGGGCTGCGCGATTGTCCACCCCGTGAGAATCGTGGCCAGCTGTGTGACATCGCTCTGGGAATAACCGCCGTCCACGCCAACGGTATGTAGCTCCATCAATTCGCGGCCAAAGTTTTCGTTCAGACCGCTTTGGCCATTCTTTCCCGCCGCTTGTGAATGCGGTCCGATGCTTAGCCAATTGTCGAGATAGGCGAGCATGGCGGGACTTTTCGATACCGCCACCAGCAGATCGTAGAACTTACCGAAGGCGTGGGGGCGGATCACATCCCGCTCGTAACCAGTGGTATAGAAAACCCCTTGATCCTTGAACTGGTAGACATTGAAGTGGTTGAACCAGAAATCGGTCATCACTTCCTGCAATTGACGTTCGGAGTAGACCGCTCGCAGCACCTTCGCTTCCTGCAGTTCGCTTGCGACCACCGACGGTGGATTGGCGAGGGACCGAAAAACTTCTCGTTCCTGCGCCGAAAAGTCCGCGTTGAGCTTGTCGCGCTGATCCCCGCGGATGATATTGGGGAAATTTATGAGCTTTTCCGGCGGCGACTTTTCCAGTTCGTTGAGCCGTTGCTGCTTCGGAAGGCTTAGCAAGTTGTCCGCTATCGCGCGCGCTTCATCCTCAGGTGTTGGCGGTGCGGCGGATAACGAGGGGTTCGGAGTAGCCGAAGGAGTAGCCGGAGGCGGACCTTTGGGGGTGCTCTGTGCTTGGATACGTGCAACATGCACGGCGTAGACCAGCTTGAGCGCGGGATCGTCGGGCATGGGCCGCTTGCCCGCGATGACCTGCCGAATAATGGTGTCTGAGGGAAACCACTGCGTGAGCTGCTTTGGATTCATGCGTGTGCTGTTATAGGGTGCCAAGCGCGCGTTAAGCGCGGAATCGTCGATACTTTCAGGGTGCAACTGATCCTCCACCCAGGCGTCAACCCCTTTGGCGAGCACCGCCGGAACATCGCCCGGACGCGGGCCGAAGGACAGGCGGTTCAGTGCCTGCAAGGCACGTTGCGTTTCCGTGAGCGGCGCTGCGGAATGCTCGCGTTCGGCGTGCGCCTTAGGTACGGGTGTCGTTTTCGCCTCTTGCGGCAACGCCTGCGCCGGCAAAAGCAGCGTGAGAGCGATGGAAACCACGGTTCTTGAAGGACTACACATGGCTCTCTCCAACGGGCGGGGGATAGCTTCGATTGTAGTTGAACTCCCGAGAGAACGACTATGCAACGTGGATTGATGAGGAGTGCGAAGACCATCTCGCACACTACAAAATCAACTCCCTGGTATTTTTCGGGCCCTATCGTCTCTTGATCGGCTATCTCATTTTCAGGTCGACGTTCCTGCCTGGAATTCTGGGCGTGCTGATGGCACTTGCCGGTTTGGGTTGGCTGATCTTTTTGACACCGCTCGCAAACCATCTGACCATCTATCCACCCACCTTAAGGCCCTCGGCTTCCTCGCGGAAATGTCGTTGATGCTGTGGCGCATCGTGAAGCGCGTGAACGTTCAAAAATGGAAGGAGCAAGCCAGAGCCGCGGCAGAATGATGGAGAATTCGAAAATTATCCTCATGCCTGGTAGCCGATAAAGTGGCGATCGTATTTCTTCATCAAAGAAGCCGCCACTCAACGAATGTTAGATCCGTTCAGATTCGATTTTGAGGCGTGCGATCTTCTGCTGCAGATCGCAACGCTCGACGATTTCGGCATCCCCTTTTAAGACCTCGAACTCGGTCCGGTCATCGCAGCGGGAGAAGCGGATCTCGAGTATATGCTTGCCCACGCGAAGGTCGCGTACCGTCAAGTCTGGCAGCCATGCCGGGAGGGACGGATCGAGATAAAGCTTGTTGCGGGGTGCGTCCGGAAAAAACCCCAGCATAGCCTGCATCAGCATGAAGACGGACCCGGCCGCCCAAGCCTGTGGGACGTTTGCTCCGAGATATTGCACCGGCAGAGGTGTTGTGGGCCCGGACAAAGCCGAGTAGAGTTCCGGCAACTGGTTGAGGTAAAAGTACGACCCTGCTTCGCTGATATCGCGTGCGATCTGCGCCGCCTCAATCTCGAAGCCATAGGCCTTGAATCCCCATGCGATTATGCCGTTGTCATGTGGCCACACTGATCCGGTCTGATAGTTATACGGATTGAATGAAGGATGCAGAGCGGATAGCGTACGGATTCCACGCCCGCTCCACATGTCTGGCGCCATCAAGCGTTCGACCACCTTTTTGGCGCGTCCCGGTGGCACGATGCCGGACCACAGGCAGTGTCCGGCGTTGGAGGCGACCGTAAGAACCTTCTTCTTTTCACCGTCCAGCGCGTAGGCGTAGAAGCCGGATTCTTCGTCCCAGAAAGCCTCATTGAATCGCGCAAACAGTGCCGCCGCCTTGGCACGCAATTCCGCCCCGCGGTCGGGCCTGCCCAAAGCGTCAAACACTTCGGCCATGCGCACCCATGCATTGTAGACATACCCCTGCAACTCACAGAGTGCCTTCGGCCCCTTAACCAACGAGCCGTCCGGATTGACGACCGCGTCACCGGAATCTTTCCAACCCATATTTTCGTAACCGGCCGAAGAGCGCGTTCGATACTCTTGGAAACCATCGCCGTCGAGGTCACCGTATTTATCAATCCAAGAAAGGCAGCCCTCCGCGGTTTCAAGATGGCGTTCAAGGAGCGCCGGGTCGCCGATAGCGCGCCAAGCCGAGTGCAGCGTGATCAGATAGAGTGGCGTGGCGTCGGCGGCGCCATAGTAGGGGGTGTGGGGAATCAGTTTGAAGTGTGCCAGCTCGCCGTAACGCAGTTCGTGCAATATCTTGCCGGGTTCCGCATCACGATAGGGATCATCTTCCTTGGCTTGCATGGAACCAAGGACTTGCAACGCTCCCGTGGCGAATTCCGGATATACAAGGATGTTTTGCAACGAGACGATCAAGCTGTCGCGGCCGAACGGAGCCACAAACCAAGGGAGACCGGCAGCCGGCAGGAAAACCATATGGTCGGTTCCCTCACTTGGCAGGCGGAGTGCGGCCATATCTTCGAGAGCTTGACGATACAAGCGATAGAATTCCTCGTTACTTGTTTGGATCTTGAGAACGGTCTGCACCCAGTCCGCTAGCGCCTTGGCCTGGGGTGATTTCTGGCTATGCACAACGCAATAGGGCGGCGCATCGAAGTGCTTCTCGCTGTCGTCGAGGGCGTACAGAAGACAGGCGTGCCAGGCCGCTCCCGGCGTAAGCGCGACCTCAAAGCTTAGGCGGCCATTGGCGTAGACCGCCTCCGTCGGCGCATGTGCTGGAATGAGGGTGACGGCCCGGCTGAAATCGGCGTTGCGATAGGTAGTGCGAAGTTCCTGAGTTGCCGCCGTCCACTCCGTGGTAATACGCCCACGCCGCAGGATGTGGCCCGACTTCACCTCGAAGACATCGGCGAAGTCGCAGCGAACGGAGATTTCTAATTGGAATTTAATGGATTTCCTGCCGTGATTCACGATGTCCAGATCCTCGTGCATGCCGCCATCGATCGAGCGGCTGATGGTCAGCCCGAGGGTGCGCGGAGGGATGGTGCCCTCCACCGTGCCAATGGGTCGATTGGTGAGGAAGATGCGTGCCGCGTAATAGCTGATAGCTCCACCGTTGA
>JBEKVU010000031.1:0-15945 GCA_049513775.1 Candidatus Acidiferrum sp. | reverse complement strand
GAACGAAGCAGCTCTGTGGGCTGCGCGGCAAAACCGCAAGTTCGTTATGATGGTGGATTTTGAAATGTCCAAAGACAAAGTGATGATGGGCGTCGAACGGCGCTCCATGATCCTCTCAGATGAAGAGAAGAAGAATACGGCCTACCACGAAGCTGGCCACGCTCTGGTTGCCGCGATGACCCCAGGCGCCGATCCCGTGCACAAAGTCACCATCATCCCGCGCGGCATGGCATTAGGCCTCACCATGCAGCTGCCGATCGACGACAAGCATACTTACACGCGCACCTACCTCGAAGCCATGTTGGCCGTACTGATGGGCGGGCGCTCCGCGGAAGAAATTTTCCTCGGGCATATCACCACCGGCGCGGGCAATGACATCGAGCGCGCCACGGAAATTGCGCGCAACATGGTCTGCGAATGGGGCATGAGCACGCTGGGTCCTCTGGCCTTCGGCAAAAAAGACGAAGCCATTTTCTTGGGCCGCGAAATCACCCAGCATCGCGACTATTCCGAAGACACCGCCATCCAGATCGACAAGGAAGTGAAGCGCATCGTCAGCGAGGGCTACGACAAAGCGCGCGAGGTGCTCTCCAACAACAAAGAAACCTTGGAACGCATCGCCTTGGCGCTGCTGGACCGCGAAGTAATCGACGGCGCCGAAGTGCAATTGCTCATGGAGAACAAGCCGCTTCCAGAAAAGCCGCGCACTCCGCCACCGCAGCCGCCGCAAGCCGCGCCCAGCGCCGATCCCAAGCTCGTCCGTCCGGAATTGCGGCCGGCGCCTGGCTTCACGCGCGGAGAGAACCCCGCGAAAGCGTAGTCTCTTCAATCTGGGGAACCATAGCTTTCAACCAAGAGGAGCACGTCACCGTGCTCCTCTTTTTTTTGCGTTATCGGCCCCGCGTGTGACGTGCCCTCATTGCAAATCTGCGTTAAACTACGGCCATGGTGAAGCAAACTACCGACAATCTGAATGTCACTTGTCCGTGCTGCCAGGCGAAGTTGGTGGTGGACCCCATCTTTGGCGCGGTGCTTTCGCACGAAGCGCCAGTGCGCCCCGGGCCCAACGTGGACCTGACCGACGCCCAAAAAATCCTCAACGAACAGAACCGCCAGCGCGAAGATAAATTCGCCGATTCCTGGTTTCAGGAAAGCAACAAGGAAGACATCCTGGCGAAAAAATTCGAAGAAGCCATGAAGAAAGCCAAGGACGCCCCCGCGGACAAGCCGATCCGCGATTTTGATTTGGATTGACGAGTAGCACTCCCCTTTTGTGTTCAAGCGAAAAAAATATCAACTGCAGTTGCGAACCGGAGCGCTCGCACTCGGCGAGCACACGCTCATCATGGGCGTGCTAAACGTAACGCCAGACAGCTTTTCCGATGGCGGAAAGTTCCTCCACCCACACGCCGCCGTAAAGCAAGCTCTGGCCATGGAAGCGGCGGGTGCCCATCTGATTGACATTGGCGCGGAATCGACGCGGCCGGGCTCGCGTCAAACGGCGGAAGATGAGGAGTTGCAGCGTTTGCTGCCAGTGCTGGAAGCTTTGCGCGGCAAGCTAAGAATACCCCTCTCAGTCGACACTCGTAAAGCAGCGGTCGCAGAAGCTGCGCTGCAGGCGGGCGCACAGATCATCAACGATGTGTCCGGACTGCGGCAGGATGCGAGGCTGGCGCACGCGGCGGCCAAGTATCAAGCGCCGCTAATCCTGATGCACATGCGCGGCGAGCCCGAAACCATGCAAAAGACCGAGTTCGCGCGCGACGTTCTGAAGGACGTTACGCAAGGGCTGCGTAAATCTCTCGAAATCGCGCGCCGCGCAGGCGTCAAAGAATCCCAGATCATCCTCGATCCCGGCATCGGTTTTGGCAAAAGCTTCGCGCAAAATTACGAGCTTCTGCGAAAATTGCCGCGACTCGCCAACCTGGGCTATCCATTGCTCGTGGGCACCTCGCGGAAAGGATTCCTGGGCCCGGCGCTGTCGCGCGATGGCAAACCCGCTCTGGTCGAAGAGCGCATCTGGGGCACCGCCGCCACGGTGACCGCCAGCATACTGGGCGGAGCGCATATCGTGCGCGCGCACGACGTTGAAGAAATGGTGCAGGTCGCCAAGGTCGCGGACGCCGTGCTCGCCGAAAACTAGCCCCGCATCATGATCAAGCATTTTTCCGCAGCTGGATTGGACTCGCTAGGTGGGAAGTAACCGCTCAGCAGCGGCGCGCGCGATCGCTTGATCGCGCAGAATATAGACCCAGTAGAAGCTAGCAGTGGCGAGAACCAAGCCGCCGATGCTCCCGAACACAATCAGCAAGGCCGGCTTTAGAATTAGCGCACCAAGTCCGTGCCCCACAGCCAGCACCACCTCCCGGCCATGCACATGCTCCTCGTAAGAGCAGGAAAAAACGTAAGGGCCGTCCTGCGCAACGGAAAACTCGCGCCACGAACTGCCCGAGCGCCCTCCAATCGTATATTTCGTGGGACCGTTCGCCGGCGGCCGCAGCGCCACCACGTTCTGATCCATGGACTTAACTTCCTTGGATTTAACTTCACAGCGCAGCCCGCTTAGAACCTCATTCGTGCTGTAGACCTTTCCGTTCACCACGCTGTGTACTTCGTAGTAGACGGTATAGAGCTTGCCATGCTGCAGGGTAAGCATCGCTTCGCCGGGAACCACCACCTGCGTCAATGCATCGGAGAGGCGAGGCAACCCATGCGAGACCACCAGAACCACAACGCCCAGCCCGGCCGCCAGGAAAAGCGGCGCCAGCCAGTAATACCAAGCGCTCGGGCGAATCGGTGTCGCGGGTTGCATCGAGACTGGTTGCATCAAGTCATTCCCCTCGTCAACATCACGCGACTACATTGTATCGAGGAAAATCAGTTCCTTGGCGCGCCAGCGTGCAATAATTTCATCCCTGAAATGAGGTGTTCCTGCGTGATAAAACCGAACTTCGCCATTACCTCCTTATTGATTGGGTGCCTTATGGTCGTTCCTCGCGCTTCCGCGCAATTGCCAGCAACGAAATCGGATCCCTTGCAACCCTCGCAGTCCCCCCAAGGAACCGCGGCGTGTTCGACCACCGAGATCTCTTCGTGCGCCGAAGCCGCCGCCAAGATTCTGCCGCTGGTCATGGGCCCCTCGCCGATGGAAGAAAATCTACGCCGACTGACAGATGAAATTGGCGGGCGCGTCTCCGGCTCGCCAGAAATGGCGCAAGCCATTGCGTGGGGTGTCGGCGCGTTTCGCGCCGCAGGCATTACCGTGCACACCGAGAAATACACCATGCCAGTAAGCTGGGCAGCGGGCGAAACGAAGCTCGAGTTGCTCGGCTTGGACAGCCTGGGCATCGATAAATTGCCCATGCGCCTCGCTGCCGAAGGATGGTCGCCGGCAACACCGCCCGGCGGTATCGAAGCAAATGTAGTGGACGTCGGCTACGGCACCGAAAGCGATTTCGCCAACGCCAAGAGCTCGCTGAAAGGCGCGCTGCTCCTTGTAAACGGCGACGTCAGCCTGACCTGGACCGACCTCTTCGCCGAATACCTGCGCGCACCGGACATCATCGAACGCGCGGTGAAGGCCGGAGCCGCGGCCATTCTCTGGACCAGCCAGCGCGAACGCCTACTACTCTACCGCCACACCAATACCGGCGACGGCACGCTCGAAGAGCTTCCGCAAGCGGTAGTAGCCCGCGAAGACGCTCTACACCTCTCGCGTCTGATCGCCGCGCATCAGGGAAAAACCCGCGCGCGCTTCACCATGAACAGCAAAATCGGCGGCCCGGTGGAACAAGAAAACGTAATCGGCGAAATCCGCGGCTACGAAAAACCCGACGAAGTAGTTTTACTCGGCGCGCATCTGGACTCCTGGGAACTCGGCACCGGCGCCCTCGACAACGGTTGCAACGCCGCGATGGTCATCGAAGCCGCGCGCGCGCTCAAGGCCACCGGGCTCCTGCCGCGCCGCACCATTCGCTTCGTGCTGTTCAGCGGCGAAGAAGAGGGCTTGCTCGGGTCCTGGGCCTATGTAAAATCGCACGATGCTGAGTTGGACAAGACACGCGCGGTGATCATTTTCGATTCCGGCGTGGGCCGCGTGACCGGCTATTCTCTTGGCGGTCGCCACGATATGGAAGATCCCATCCGCGAAGTGCTCAAGCCGCTCGCCGCCTGGGACATCAACCACCACACCCAGGACGCGGACATTGGCACCGATAATTTTGATTTTCTGCTGCAAGGTGTGCCGACGTTCGTCGCCAACCAGGAAGTAGCCAACTACTTGCAAAATTATCATGCCGCATCGGACACGCTGGACAAGGTGGACATGCGCGAATTGAAATCAAGTACGGTAATCGCCGCCCTGACTGCCTGGGGCCTCGCGGATCGCAACGCGCCGTTCGGGAAGCGCCAGAGCCGCGCGGAAATTGAAGCCCTCCTCAAAGAAACCGGCCTCGACCAGCAACTCAAAGCCCTGGGCTATTGGGAAGGCTGGCAAAACGGCGCACGCGGCAGAAAGCCCTAGCTGAAGCGCCGGTTGCGCCGCAACCGGCAACAATTTAGACCGCGCTCAAAAAGCGTCGATAGCGAATACCCGCTATAATAGCGGGGTGACTGATTCACCCTCGAGCCAAACAGAAACCGTTGCCGTACGCATCCTGGCGCTGGATTATGGGCGTTCACGCATTGGCGTAGCCCTTGCGGACACCGCCGTGGGTTTGGCACAACCGTTTTGCACGTTGGAACGCATCAATCGTAATGAGGATATGCGCCGCCTGCGCGAGATGGCGCGCGACCACGGCGTCAAGCAAATCGTAGTCGGCTTGCCGCTGCGGCTGGACGGCACGCGCGGCGAAATGGCCGAAGAAGCCGAGGGCTTCGCGCAACGCTTGCGCAAACAACTCGGTCTGCCGGTTGACATGGTGGATGAGCGCCTGACCAGTTGGGAGGCCGAACGCCTGCTCGAAGAAGTACAGGGGAGAGTCATTAAATCTCCGGTAACTGCCGGCCGGCCCACGAAGAAAGAACTGGCCCGCATTGGCGTCGATGCTGTGGCGGCGGCGGTGATTTTGAAGGAGTACCTGGATCGCCGGCAGAGCGGCGACAAAGCAACGTAACGCGTGGCAGGGCGATTCTTGGGGAATGCGTAATTACCGGGTGGGGCGAGATTGAAGTTCCTTTTCACATTGTTTTTGCTGGTACTGCTGGCCGCCGGGCTGGGCGCGGCTTGGCTATGGTTTGGCATCACGCAACCGTATCAGGGATTTGCCAAGGAAGGCATTTTCGTGGACATTCCCCACGGGGCCTCCAGCCGCGCGGTGGCGCGTCAGTTGCAAAACGACGGCGTGATCCGCAGCGCCCTAGCATTCGACATTTATGCCAGGCGGAAACGTTCGCGCACCGTCCAAGCCGGAGAATACTTTTTCGATCACGCCACCAGCGCGCGCGATGTTTTCTGGAAGCTCGCCAAGGGCGAGGTCTACGAGCAACCTTTCACCGTACACGAAGGCGATACCATGTTCGATATCGCCCGGGAGCTTGCGAAAGCCAAACTCATGACGCCGCAGGAATTCTTGACCGCGGCCAGCGATCCAGCTTTGGTTCGCGACATCGCTCCCGGCGCGCCCACGCTCGAAGGGTTTTTGTTTCCTGCCACCTATCATTTGTCCCGCCATCCCCTGGCCTCGGACTTGACCGCCGCCATGGTCAGAAAATTCAAGGAAGAATGGGCGGTGATTAAATCTGGCGGGGGCCCGTCGGACACTTCGGCGAACACCCCGGCCGATGCACCACGCGCGGCATCGCCGGTCACTGCAACGAGCACCGCTCGAGTCGACGCCCGCCCGGTACTCGCCGTGGTAACCCTCGCATCTCTCGTTGAACACGAAACTCCCCGCCCTCAAGAACGCCCGCTCGTCGCCGGCGCCTTCACTAACCGCCTTGAGAAAG
This sequence comes from Candidatus Acidiferrum sp., assembly GCA_049513775.1. Taxonomy (GTDB): domain Bacteria; phylum Acidobacteriota; class Terriglobia; order Acidiferrales; family UBA7541; genus Acidiferrum. Next base: position 9,999 of record JBEKVU010000031.1, on the reverse strand, counting down.
GCATGGCCCTGCAGTGCGATCCCACGGTGATGTATGCCCTGGAGCGCGAACACAAGTATCGCGGCTCGCTTTCCGGCAAGGATCTGAAATTTGATTCGCCGTACAACACCTACGAACATTCCGGTCTGCCGCCCGGACCCATCGGAAATCCCGGCGAGCAATCCCTGCGCGCTGCGCTGCAACCGGCAGACACCAAATATATCTATTTCGTAGCCAACACCCATGGCGGGCATTTTTTTGCCGCCACGCTGGCGGAACACAACCGAAATGTGTTGAAGTACCGGCGGCTGCTTGAAGGCGGAACCGCGGACGATCCCCCCGCTCCGCCTCCTTCTGCCACGAATCACCCGGCGGCAGCTCACCGCAAAGGCGCGACACGATGACCGACGCTGTGAACGCCAATCAGGAACCCGCAAAAAAGGAACACTCCAAAAAGGAGCTGATTCTCGCCGCGGCGCGCGAAATCAAGACGCCCAACTGGACCCCCGCCGAAATCGACCAGCTTCGCCGCAGGCTCATCGCCACGCACGGCGAAGCAGGAAAAACGAGCACCGAATACATCACCGAGGTTTTGAAAGACGCCGGTTTTAAATTGCTCCTCACTCTTCAGGAAGACGCCGAAGATCAATACGAAGAGGAATTCGAAGATATTTTACATTTCAAGACGCTGCAGGACGCCGAAGTCAGCCTCATGCGTCTGGATGAGTTGATGCGCCGTTTTCACGCGCATGGCGAGCCAGCAGCCGTCGAACGCGTCTTGAACGTCGCCCGCCTGGGCAAACGCCGCGCCGAAATGATCGCCCGCAACCAGAAGGTGCAGGCGCAAAAGCGCGCGGAAAAAGAGGAGATGGCCAGCTGGTTCCGCATCTGGCTGGAAACTCCCGACGCATTCTTTGATTGGCTCGACGTGCGCAAACAATCTGCAGAATTTCAAAACAAATTCCCTCATTGGGACTCCGAAGAATGAGCACCAACGGCGCAACCGTGCCCGGCGCGGACCACGCTCTCGAACTCCCACCCTTCTCGCTGGATATCCAGGCCCTCGATCTCGGGCCGGATGTGAAGGCCGTGGGGCTCGAGCTTGTCGAAACGGAGAATCGCGAGCCGGTTCGCGGCCCGCAGGCGGCGGTGATCTGGTCGGCCGCCGTTCCCGCGCTGGTGGCCGGCGAAATGTTTGTCCTCGATTTCTTCAGCCATGTCGAGCGCATTGCGGAATTCTGCCGTGCGCACAAGATCGCCTTTCGCGAGGCCGCGGGCCGTTGCCTGGTGCTACCTGAGCCCCACGAGGAGCAGTTGAAGGAACTTTTTGAGCGCTTTGAGAAAGAAACCTTCGGGATACGCGCCGGGGCCGCTGCCAAAAAGCCGGACGTCGACCTCGAAGGCGATCTCTCCAAACGCGGCTTGGATGCGTATCAAGACGCCTATACGCGGTATGCTTTCTGCGCTGTCTGCGAGCCCGAAGATGGCTGGTTCACGCTGCTCAGCGAAACTCTGGGCAGCAGCGAGGTAATCCGCCGCGTGCGGCCGGCTTTGCAATCCTTTGATGTCTACATCGCCAGGCCGCAGTAGCGCAGCACACAAGAACTGGCGACGAAGTTGCTCTCTTTAGCGGCATGGCTCTTACTCCTGGCGGGAGGACGGAAAAAGCTTGCGATTGCAGACATGGGCATGCACGGCTGCGGCGACACTGGCGGCGATTTCTTGCGGTTGCGGCGGCCACGTGATTACCAAATCCACAGTCACGGCAGGGGCCGCGAGGCCCGTCGCCAAGGACGCTACGCGCGAAGAGCTCATTGATAGGTACAATGGGGTCGCCCGCGCGGTGCAATCCCTGAATGCCACGGTGGAGTTAAAGCCCACGGCCGGCTCAAAATATAGCGGCCTGATTCAGGAGTATCACGAAGTAAAAGCATTCTTACTGGCGGAAAGGCCCGAGAACATTCGCGTGATTGGACAGGTCCCGGTGATCGGAAAGACTGCCTTCGATATGGCCAGCGATGGAGAGACCTTCCGCGTGTCCATTCCGTCGAAAAATAAATTTCTTGTGGGGCAGGTCGCGGCCGCTCGCGTGAGCGATAAGCCGATCGAAAATCTCCGCCCGCAGCACATGTTGGGCGCTTTTCTGTGGCCGGAAATCCGCAGGGAAGAAGAAGTGCTCTTTGAGGAGTTTAACGATGAAGCCGGTCGCTTTTACGTGCTGACCGTCTTGCGCGGAGGCTATCACACAGAGATTTTGCGCAAGATTTGGTTCGATCGCGCGGATCTGCAGGTCTCGCAGCTCGAGGATTTCGCGCCGCACGGCGTTCTATTGTCCGACATTCATTTCTCTGACTGGCGCGCGGTCGACGCTTCCGCGACGTCGAGTTCATCCTCCCCGGCAGGAGTTGCAAGCAACGGCGCCACCGACTTTGCCCACACCATCGCCATCGACCGCCCCCACGACGACTACAAGCTCGACCTGCAAATCAACAAAATCACCTTGAACGATCCCATCCCCGCGTCTAAGTTCCAGCTCGAGCAACCCGCGGGCTCCGAACTCGTCCACGTCGGCGAAGATTCTCAACCACAAAATCCCGCAGCAGCCAAGGATCACCAGCGATGATGTGGGAACTGATCCTCCGCAATCTGCTGCACCGTCCGCTGCGCACCCTCATCAGCGTCCTGGCGGTGGGCGTCGAAGTAGCCCTGGTAGTGCTAATCGTCGGCCTGACCTCCGGTTTGCTCACCGAAACCGCCAAGCGCATCGAAGGCATTGGCGCGGACATTGTGCTGCAACCTCCGGCCGCCTCCATCTTCCTGAATTTCAGCGGCTCGCCCATGCCCATCAAGATCGGCTCCCGCCTCGCGGAACTGAAATACGTCCAAGCCGTCGCCCCGGCATTGCTGCAATTTAGCTCCTCCGGCGGCGTGGATACCGTCTGGGGCATTGATCCCGAATCCTTTCGCGCCGTTTCCGGTGGCTTTGTTTTCCTCGATGGCCGCGACATGGATGGCCCGGACGACTTGCTGGTCGACGACTGGGCCGCTAAATCGAAACACATAAAAGTCGGCGATACTTTCAACCTGTTGAACCACGATTGGCACGTGGCCGGCATCATCGAACACGGCAAAGGTGCGCGTCTCTTCGTTCCGCTTGCCACCCTACAGGACCTAGTTGCCGCGCACGATAAAGCCTCCATCTTCCTGCTGAAGTGTACCCGCCCGGAACACACCGAAGACGTCAGCGAAGAAATGCGCCACCTCCTGCCCGGCTACACCGTCCGCCCGCTCAAGGAGTTTTTGTCGCTCATGACCTCCACCAACATCCCCGGCCTCCGCACCTTCATCGATGCCATGATCGCCCTGGCCGTAGCCATCGGCCTGCTCGTAATCTTCCTGACCATGTACACCACCGTGCTCGAACGCACCCGTGATATCGGCGTGCTCAAATCCCTCGGCGCCGATAAAAAATTTATCGTCCGCTCCGTGCTTCTCGAATCCGCGGTGCTCTGCCTGTTCGGCATTGGTGCCGGCATCGGCCTCAGCTTTGCCGTGCGCGCCCTATTCCTCGCCGGCTTTCCAACGTTGTCGATCTTGATCACCCCGGGTTGGATCGTACGCGCTGGCGGCATCGCCCTGGTGGGCGCCATTCTCGGGGCCAGCTATCCAGCGTGGGTGGCCAGCCGCAAAGACGCCGTAGAAGCCCTCTCGTATGACTGACGATTTCGTGGATTGTCTTGTGCATGCGCCGACCTTCGGGTCGGCCTGCTGCAAATAACAATTGACTTCCATCTGATAGAAAAGGGGCCGCGCCACTAGGCAACATCTAGGCAGCAAAGAAAATGGCAGATACACTACAAAAGACTTCCATCCGCCTCACTATTGAAGAAAAGGGGCCAACAAAAAAAGGCGTGGAGCCCATACTCAAGACAGAGAAGCTCTGGAAGCGCTACCGCGCGGGCAAGGTGGAAGTGCCCGCACTCCGCGGCGTGGACTTCGAAGTCCAACCGGGCGAATCCGTAGCCGTCATGGGCCCCTCAGGCTGCGGCAAATCTTCCCTGCTCTACGTGATCGGCGGCTTGGCTAAAGCCTCCGAAGGCAAAGTATTCGTCGACGGCAACGATCTTTCCGCCATGAACGACGCCGAGCGCACCAAGCTGCGCCGCCACAAAATCGGCTTCGTCTTCCAGCGTTTTAATTTGCTGCCCACGCTCACGGCCAAAGGCAACATCGCCATCGCCCAATACATTCACGGCGACGGCTTTGACCCGCATCGCTTCGACGTCACCACCAAAATGCTCGGCCTCGTCGGTCGCCTGCACCACCGCCCCTCCGAACTCTCCGGTGGCGAGCAGCAACGCGTGGCCATCGCTCGCGCCATCATCAACGAGCCCAAAATCCTTCTTGCCGATGAACCCACCGGCAATCTCGATTCCAAAAACTCCGATGTAGTGTTACAAATGCTTCGCCAGCTCAACAAAGACCTGGGCCAGACCATCGTCATGATCACCCACAACCCCGAAGCCGTCGTCTATTTTGATCGCGTCGTGCACATGCGCGACGGCGTCATCGTCGACGGCATTCCCGCGGATTAATCCACGATGGCCAGCGTCGGACAAATCCTATCCCGCACCTTCTTCTGGACCTATGAGCGCGGCACCTGGCAATACGACCTCGCCGTAATCCTCATCCTGATTTTCGTCCTGCTCACCCCCATGCCGTGGTTCCAGGAGCAGCCTCAGACCGGCGTCGCCCCCTATCCCGGCGAAGTCCAGCACCTTGCGATCCCCGCCAATCCCGCAGGCATCGACACCTATCGCGTGGACGCCCGCATCCTCGCGCCCCCCAAACAAACCCCCGCCCTCGAAAACGATCTGCACCACGCGCTGCAAAAATCCCTGCCCAACGAGTTCGGCACCGGTCGCTTCGCCATCACCAAAATCGAACCCGTCCGCGACGAAAGCGGCACGGTTATCGCCTATGACGTGGACGTTCGCCACTAACTCATTACACCTTCGTCCCGGGCCCACGCCATCACCTCGCCGCCAACCCGCAGTGGTACCCAATCTACCCGTCCCTGCATCTCTTTCCCTATGTTAGGATTGCCCTGCACGGCAGGCATTCAACAAACCCCGTCCCACCGAGGAAGCGTTTGAGACCTTTACGATTTTCCCCGATATTTTCGATGCTCCCCGCTTTGCTTCTACCCCTATCCTTGGCACCAGCCATCTACGCGCAAGCCGCCACCGCGCGCACCACGGCCAGCGTCCTCGTCCTGATGGACCGCTCCGCACAAGGCTTCCGCTCCCTCACCGCCAAAATCGAGCATGTCAAATTCACCGCTGTCGTCAGCGACACGTCCAAAGAAACCGGCGACCTGTATATCCACAAAGACGACAAGATGCGTATTGACATCACCGCGCCGGACCCGCGCACGATCCTCAGAAACGGTGATTCTCTTTTCATTTATACGCCGAAGATCAATCGCGTCGAGGAATACAACCTGGGCAAGAACCGCAGCTTGGTCGATCAATACATCAAGCTCGGTTTCGGCACGCGCACCGCAGAAATGCGTAAAAATTACGATATCGTTCTCACGGGAGAAGAAGAGCTCGATGGCAGGAAAGTGGCGGTACTTGAGCTAACCCCCAAGTCCGACGACGTCCGCAAACAAATCACCAAAATCGAAATGTGGATCGACCAAGCCTCCTGGCTCCCCATCCAGCAAAAATTCTTCGAAACCACGTCCGGTGATTATTTCCTGTTCCACTACACCGACCTCAAAGAAGACCTGAAAATCCCCGAGAGCAAATTCAAGCAAGACTGGCCCAAAGGCGCCACCCGCGTAAAACCCGGCGCCTAGCCTCAGTGTTTTTTCTTCTCTGCGTTTCTCGCTTGCCTCGGCGTCGCTCTGCGTTGTTCCTGCGTTGTTCCTGACTCACGCTTTTGTAGCAACGCCCTTTAGGGCCTCACCACCGCCGCCCGCACCACCTCGCTCGACCGCCAGCAACTCTTTCTTCCTCCCCAATCCCCACCGATATCCCGCCAACTTCCCATCCTCCCGAATCACGCGATGGCACGGCACCACAATCGACACCGGATTCGTCGCACACGCCCGCGCCACCGCCCGCACCGCTCTTGGACTCCCCATCGCACGCGCCACCTGCGCATACGTCCGCGTAGCACCCCGCGGGATCTTCTGCAGCTCCTGCCAGACCCTCCGCTGGAACGCCGTAGCCTGCAAATCCAGCGGCACCTCCACCTGCGGCTGCCGACCCTCGATGCGCCCGACAATCTCCTGCACCCAGCGTCCATACGCTTCATTAGCCGCAGCAAGTTCCGCGCGCGGATACTCCTCGCGCAACGCGGCGATCATCTTCGCGTTGTCATTCCCCAGATACACTGCCGAAACTCCTTTTTCCGTAGCCCCCACCAGCACTTTCCCGAGCGGCGACTTCGCAATCGTATAAGTAATCTTCATCCCTATTCCTCCCTTGCGATACGCCGCCGGCGTCATGCCCAGCTGCGCGTTGCTCCGTTCATAAACTCGACTCGCCGACCCGTAGCCTGTCTCGTACAGCGCGTCGGTAATCGATCGTCCCGCGCGCAACATTGCCTTAAAGCGCTCAACGCGCAGCGCCGCCGCCAATTCTCGCGGCGTCAACCCCGTCACTTGCGCAAACGCCCTCCGCAAGGTCGCCGGCGACGTTCGCAACTCCGCCGCAATCTCCGCAAGCCGCAGCGCATCCTCGCTGCCCGCCGCCAACAACTTCGCTGCCTGCCGCACCAACGCCACCGCCGCAGCCAATTCGTTCGGCCTGCACCGCAAGCAAGCGCGAAACCCCTGCGCTTCCGCCTCTTGCTGCGTGCGAAAGAAAACCACGTTCCTCCGCAGCGGCCGTCGCGCCGGGCAGGAGGGCCGGCAATAAATCCGCGTCGTGCGCACGGCAATCACAAACGTCCCATCCGCGCGCCGATCGCGCTCCGCGGCCGCTTGCCAGTAGCGTTCCTCCACCTTCTCGGGAATCCGCTTTGCGACATGGTTGTTCATTGCGATGTCGTCGTACTTCGCTGCGACTTTGTGCTTGGTCTCAATCATGTTCGTCAGCGTCCAAAATAACGCACCAATCTGAGCGAATCTATCCGCAAACGCGCAGCAAAGCGATTCGGCAAAAATTGAGGTCGCGAGCTGAGATCTTTTCGACCAACGGAAGTTCACAGGGCCCACATCAGCCCCCTGGTACCATTACCAAGTGTTTGAAGTTAAGACACTTCTTATGATTTCCACAGGTGACGTCCACCCCGTCAGATGCCATCTTAGCGGTCCATCTTCACGGTTCGGGTGGGTTCGGTTCATGGGCTAGGTAGTAGGCTCTGCAAGTTCGCATGAGCTTTAGATAGGTTGGTTCGGCCCGCTTTTCCAGTTTAAGATTTGTTGCTGGTGCATGGCTTGAAGCGGCGTAAGCGCGGCAAATTGCTATCTCTGAGGCTCAGATGAGCGCCACAAATCGCAAAGTTCCCGTCGATATCGCAGGCGCCGGGAGAACTCAGCAAGCTCCTCCGCCAGCATCCTCCGACCAACCCTCGCCCGGCCCAACTCTGGCCCCACCATCGCCGCACGGACCATCGCAAATCTCCGGGCAAATGTCCGCGCACATGCCATCGTTGCGCATGCCTGCCTTAGGCGCCCCGTCACTGGCCATGCCTTCGCCAGGCATCGCATCGTCGCGCGTCCCGGCCCTGCGCGTTGCTCCGCTGCTCCGGCCCACTCTGCCCCGCCGCTTCGTCCGCGTCCCCACCTACGCCGTCGGTGTCGTTCCGGAGCATCGCGAATACCCTCGCGCCACGTTAAAGCTTCCCTTGCGCCTCCGCAGCGTCAACCGCACCTTCGAAGACTTTCCCATCACCCTGGTAACCCGTGACGTCAGCTCCACCGGCGTCTACTTCCTTTCCCCCAAATCCTTGGCCAAGGGTGACAGCGTCGAGCTCGAAATCGTTCTAGTGAGCCGACCCATGGGCTGCGGCAACGTGGTCATCACCACCACCGCCACCGTCCGCCGCATTGAACCCGCCGCTATGCCCGGCTGGTTCGGCATCGCCGCCTCGTTCGACGATCTCCAATTCGGCCGCGACGACGGCGACCCCGCCCGCTTCGACTTCCCCTCCTGATTTTTTGGAGTGCAGTTTACCTTGAACGCTTTGCGCGAAGGACAGCTCAATTTTTTCGAGTGCGGCGGTTTGACGCTGGTTTTCCGCCGCAAGCAGCACCTCCACATTGACCGGTCAAATCGCGATCACCCACATCGCCGTAGCCGCGCAAAGTCAGCCACAAAACTCCCGAATCCCAGCCCCTCTGCTACCCTAAATCCATGCTCCTCCCGAAACCCCGAAAAATTCTCGGCATCCTCTTTGACTGGGACGGTACCCTCCTAGACTCCTACGCCGCCGACGCCGCAGCCTACCTCGCAATGTTTAAAGAAATGCAGATCACCTGGAATCTCGACGACCTAGCGCGCCACTATTCCCCCAACTGGTACAACGTCTACCGCGCCGCAGGCCTCCACGAAACCCGCTGGGCCGCCGCCGATTTAACCTGGCGCGCCACCTACGCCGCGCAAAATCCGCAACTCCTGCCCGGCGCCCGCGCGCTTCTGGCCAGCCTAAGAAAAAAATATCCGCTGGGCCTAGTCACCAGCGGCGACCGTGATCGCGTCTTGCGCCAACTCCGCCACTTCCGTCTCCTGCGCACCTTCTCCGCCCACGTCTGCAGCGGTGATACCCCAGAAAAAAAGCCCCACCCTGCCCCACTCCGCCTCGCCCTGCGCACCATGCAGCTCAACCCCCAAGACTGCATCTATATCGGCGACACCCCCGAAGACATCCACATGGCCCGCAGCGCCAACGTCCGCACCATCGGCATAACGGGCCCATTTCCGACCGCAAAAAAATTAAAGTTATCGCGTCCAGACGTCCTGCTCACATCGCTAAACGAGCTACCATCCGCCCTGCGCAGACTCCAACGAGGATCCTCGTAGGGGCGCGATATATCGTGCCCGCCGATGCCCGGGCGTTGAACCCGCCGCAGCTACTGCGGGGGCTTCGCAGGAGCAGCCGTTCCAGGTGTCGCAGCAGCCGGTGGTGCCGACGTCGCGTTCCCATGCGCGGTACTTGTCCCTGCAGCGGATGGGGCATCCGCGGACGTCCCACTCACGGCCACCAGCGGCTTAAAATCCGTCCACTTAATCACCATCCGCACGTTCACATCATGATCCTTGAAATGCAGCGTCTCATCCGACCGCGCATACGTCGGAAACCAATACTTCCCATCAACAAACTCCCGATACGTCTCGAACAACGTAAACGGCAACTGTGGCGAAGATTTCATATCCCCAAGATCGTTCACCCAGCTCCCGTAACTCTTCACCACTTCCAGATACTTGTCGTCAATCCACACGATCCCTTTGAAAAATCCGTGCTTCCGCTCCACCACCTTGGGCTTCACTTCAAAAATGTAGCAGCTGATCTCATCCAACTGGTCCTTGCCAAGATATTTCAAATCGTATTTATCGAGCTGGCTCGTGGTCAAGGGAAACGATGGCACGCGGTTCAGCGCTTCAAAATCCTCTGACTCTAATTGCATATACTGCAGCGTCGATTTCGGCCGCTGGATCACCTTGTCGACCAGCACCCCATCTTCATCCCTCCCGGGCTGCGTGACCATGAGGTACTCTCCCGCAGGTTTCCCGTCCGGGCCAAACTCCTGCACGCGAATCGTCTTGCGATAGGTGTACTGGTTGCGCGCCAGAAAATACGTATCTTCCTGCTGCGTCAATTTTTTGATGACTTGGGGAATCGGCAAGTTCGGTGGTTCGCCCGGATCCGAACTATTTCCGATTCGCTCCACTTTCAGCTCCGGTGGCGCAGCCATCGGACCTTCGGGAGGCTGTTGCGCGAGGCTGCCGCGAACCATCACCAGCGCCATCGCCAGCATCAAGGCTGGGCGAACGATTTCAAACGTCA